>NZ_JBYHFP010000006.1:0-243284 GCF_057669885.1 Sporosarcina sp. Y1011
GGTGACGTGCAAATCACATCACCCCAACATTTGACTTAGAACCCTTTTTACATAGTTTTCATGTATATTTGTACAAGCATAAAGGGCAAGCTGTCTTAAAAAGGGAGGATCTTTATGTCTGAATTTCTGACCATCGTTTTTCGAACGGTGTTCCTTTATATACTCATTTTGATCATCTTGCGTATCATGGGAAAAAGGGAAGTCGGCGAGTTAGGCGTTATCGACGTAGTTGTCTTCATAATTATGGCTGAAGTTGCAGCAGTTGCTCTAGAATCCCCCGATGCAAAACTGAGTCACTCCGTTCTCCCAATGATTATTCTTTTAATTATCCAACTTGTTTCTTCTTACTTTTCATTGAAAAGTAAGAGATTCAGAGACATTGTTGATGGTGAGCCGACACTTATTATTAGACATGGGCAAATATTGGAACAGGAAATGAGGAAACAACGTTACAATCTTGATGATTTGTTTCAGCAACTTCGCGAGCAGCAAATAGGTTCTGTTCATGAGGTTTCGTTTGCTTATTTAGAGCCGTCGGGGAATCTGTCTGTGTTTATACATGACGACATCCAACCAGTACTACCTCTCATTTCTGATGGTGTTATTCAGTCAAGACATTTAGAGCTCATCGGAAAAACAGATGAATGGCTTTTAAAGGGACTTAAGCAGCTCGGTGTGAATGAAGTAAATAAAATCTTTTACTGTTCATATGAAAATGAGCAACTGAAGTTTCAACTAAAAAATAAGTATCAATAACTTTTCAATAGTCTCTTGAATAAGAACAAATCGCTCTTCTTAACTTGACCCGTTAAAATTAGTATTACTAATAAAAAGAGGGTCGTAATTGCGCATTCCATTATTAAACCGAAATCCCCAATCGGAATAAAGATTGGCCGCATGATGCAAGTCATGATGAATGAAGCGTATGGTAGGGCAAACATAGTGAAACCAGTAGCAGTTGATTTGTTTTTACGTAGCGTAGCAATATGTAAAAATGATGTGATTAGTACACCGAATCCTATGGCAAGGACAGCTCCTGTTACCTGTAGCCCTGGCTGGGATGCAAGTATGAACATGACTGCCAATTTCGCAATGCCGCCGTAAACGGAGTTCATCATTCCCGCTTTGGCATCCCCTGTAGCTTGTAAAATAGAGTAAAGAGGGCCTTGAATATAATAAAAGAAAAAAACTGGAGCTAGAAGTGCCATATAGGATGCCCCTTGGGTAACATGGAACAGCTTTACGGCCATCTCCTCTCCATGTATGAAAAAAACTGCGGCTGCAACAGTACCTGTCAATGCGGATAAGCGGAGTGACAGATGAATCCGTTCTTTCAACTTGCTCGTATTGCCCGATGCAACAGCTCCGCTGACAGCAGGTACCAGGACGACTGATAATGCATATGGAATGAAGGCGGGGAAAAGGAGTAACGGAACAAGAACGCCCGATACTATTCCATATAGTGAAGTTGCGGCTATGACGGTAACTCCTGAAAAAGAAAGAGCACGAAGAAAAATAATAGGCTCAAGAAACCAAGTAAACGTCCCAAATAACCGGCTGCCAGAAGAAGGCAGGGCAATGGCTAGAAGGGGTTCCATTGGATAGCGTTTTACTTTCCCAGTCTGTTTTGGACCCCGTTTTTTTTGTTGTCTGTATTTAAACAGTAAATACAAGACTGAAAGGACTTCCGCTAATAACGTAATTCCCATTGCATAGGCAGCATTCATCGCCGAATTATCAGATGAAAGCAGCTGCGGCAATAGTCCTGTAATTAGGACGATACGGCATAATTGTTCGATAATTTGCGACCAGGCTGTTTCCTCAATCCGTGCGATTCCTTGGAAATAGCCGCGGATTAAGCCGCCAATTGCTGCAATGGGAACAATGGCAATTCCAACATATAATGTCATAGAAGAAGCAGAATTACCGAGAAGTGTCTCCGATAGATAAGGTACAAATAAGATGGATGCTGGAATGAATACAGTACCCGTCAAAATAGTAATGAGGGAAGCCGTTTTCATTACGTAAGCGATTTTTATGGATTGCCCCTTCGCTTCAAGCTCAGCAATTACTTTTGCTATGGCAATCGGCACACCTAACTGGACGAGCGATAGAAAGAAGATGAAAGCGGGGTAAGCTGTCATGTAAACACCCACGGCCTCTTCACCGGCAATCCGCATAAATTGGATTCGGAAAACAAACCCCAAAAGCTTAGTTAGAAATACGGCAACCATCAGAACGACAGTTCCACGGATGAATGAAGACAATGTAAGCAACTCCTTCTTAATTCCAGTCATTTCGTATACCTCAAACATATGTAGAAATCCATCCATTAAATACTGTCATCTCAATGTTTTTATGTTGTAAAAAAATATACATAATAGATTAAAGATTCAGCAAGCTACCATCCCTGTCGGTAACCTACTTATATGCGTAAACTGAAGGACATATTTTCATTGACTCGTTGCAATGTGAACCGATTGAAATATTAATCGAACGAAAAAAGATTTTTGACGTTGTATGAATACTTTTCTAGAAGCAGGAAATAGTAACAAAAGTAGATACAGATTGGAGGGATTAAGATGAAGCAAAAACAAAGTTTTGCACTAATGTCAGTTATTTTATCAGCAGGGCTTTTGTTCGGCTGCAACGGTGTGGATGAAGATGAGCCGGACCCATCTGAAGAACCTACAGAGCAACAGGAAGACAATAGTCAATAATTATCGTTTTCTAAAAGAGAATTCATGTAAAAACATCGTTCAAAACAGGACGGTGTTTTTATTTTATTTTTTAAATCTAATTTACTAACGAAAACGCGTGTATATATAGGTACAATGAGTTAGAATATAGAAGATAAAACCCCTAAAGAAGGCATTCAAAAAATCGTTAAAACGGTATATCATACACAAACGTATGCGGAATTATACATCCTTACGACTGCCCAGGAGAGGAATGGGGAAAGTGACTATACAATTCAGACAACTATTTGATCACATGCTACCTGCAATAGAAAGTAAAAAGACTGAGTTTCATCTGTATGGGTACACGACAGTAACTGATGCGGATATTTGGACGTTTTGTGTCAAAAAAAAATGGCGTAAGAATGATATAGAGAAAATGGGATTGCATGAAATTGCGAATGGGATCCTAAAAATCTCACCTGCTGAGTTTATGACGTATACTCAGATTGAAGAACAACGCGGTTCAAACTGGTTTTCAGGTTTGAACAGTGACGAACTACAAATACTTCTTACACCACACAAATCGAAAAAGAAGTTATAATACTACTATTCGACCATTTGACACATGATTGGCCGTGTTTCATAATAGATATATTATATATTTAATTGGTTAGTCTACAGCGCCTAGTTGTTGCATAGGCGCTGTAGCTATTCTCGGAGTATGTACATAGGTAGAATGAGTACAGCTGCACTCCATATTTAGAGGGGGAAATGGGATTATGAAAAGAAGAGGACGGATCGTAGCCTTTCTATTATTAGTCGTCTTTTTTGGCTTGACGATTGGAACGACTACTAGTCCGATAGTGAAAGATGTAAAATTGGGCCTTGATTTACAGGGTGGTTTTGAAGTTCTTTATCAAGTTGAACCATTGAAGGAAGACGGGAAGCCAATAACTGAAGAAATGGTTAAAGATACTGCGAATGCGCTTTCGAACAGGATAGACGTACTCGGAGTTAGTGAACCAAGTATTCAAATTGAATCGAATAATCGTATTCGCGTTCAGCTTGCAGGGGTTGAAGATCAGGAATCTGCACGGGAACTCCTGTCAACGCAGGCGAATCTAACTTTCAGGGATGCGGATGACAATCTTCTTCTTGACGGTAACGACTTGAAGGAAGGAAAAGCCAAAGCGAATTTCGGGGAAACCAACAATCCAGTTGTTACACTTGAAATGAAATCACCGACTAAGTTCGGTGAAGTCACGACGAAGATTGCACAGAAAAAGCCGGAAAACGTAATGGTAATTTGGCTAGATTTCGTAGAAGGCGAAGATTCTTTTAAAGAGGAAGTCACAAAAGAGAAGCCGAAATTCGTATCTGCACCTTATGTACAGAATCCAATTAATTCTTCAGACGTTGAAATATCTGGATCATTCACCGTGGAAGAAACGAAAAACCTTGCGGGAATTTTAAACGCAGGAGCATTGCCTGTACATCTTGAAGAGGTATATTCTACTTCGGTCGGTGCACAGTTCGGTGAACAGGCACTCAACAAGACGATTATCGCTGGAATTATAGGTATCTCACTTATCTTTATTTTCATGATCGTTTACTACCGTTTGCCCGGTTTAGTGGCAGTTATTACATTAACGATTTATATTTTCATCATATTGCTTGTCTTCACACTTATTAATGGTGTACTGACTTTGCCGGGAATTGCGGCACTTATGCTCGGGGTCGGAATGGCCGTAGATGCAAATATCTTAATGTATGAAAGAATACGTGAGGAATTGCGTGTTGGGAAATCCATCAAGACCTCGTTCATGGCGGGTGCAAAATCATCATTCTCAGCCATTCTTGATGCAAATATTACGACTATTATTGCAGCATTAGTCCTGTTCTATCTTGGGACAAGCTCTGTAAAAGGTTTCGCGCTAATCCTTATCATCAGTATACTAACCAGCTTCTTAACAGCAGTATGGGGATCACGCATATTCTTAGGGCTATTAGTAAATAGTGGCGTATTTGATGGCAAAACAGCATTGTTCGGTATTTCGAAAAATAAGGTTCATGCACCTGAAGAACAAATTGAAACATTGGATCTTACGACGAAATTTGACCGATTCGATTTTGTCCAAACACGTAAAAAGTTTTATGCTATTTCTGCCGTATTGTTAATTAGCGGTGCAGTTGTGCTAGGTATTTTCAAGTTGAATCTTGGAATTGATTTCTCAAGTGGTACGCGCGTTGAAGTACTTGCTGACCATCCCTTGAAGACTGAAGAAATATCTTCGTATTTGGATGAAATCGGACACCCAACAGATGATATCGTCATTTCCGGTGATACAGGAAATATGGGTGTTATGCGTTACAAAGATGAGTTTAAGCAAGAAGAAGTCAACAAGCTAAAAGTGGATCTTGCCGCCGAATTTGGTTCTGAACCGAATATCTCGACGGTTTCAGACACAGTCGGTAAGGAACTCGTGAAAAATGCAATAACATCGTTGCTTATTGCTATGCTTGGTATCGTCATTTACGTTGCATTTCGTTTTGAATGGCGTATGGGGGTCGCGACCATTATCGGTCTTTTCCATGATGTTTTCTTCATGGTAGCTGTGATCAGTATTCTGCGCCTAGAAGTCGACATCACCTTCATCGCCGCAGTTTTGACCATTGTCGGTTACTCCATCAATGACACGATTGTGACATTTGACAGGATACGAGAAAATATCAACCACCGCGGACGCATCGATGATGTAGCAGAACTTGCGGATATCGTAAACAGATCATTGCGCCAGACGCTTGGACGTTCTGTTAATACGGTACTCACAGTCGTCTTTGTTGTAGTAGCACTTATGCTATTCGGTGCAGAATCGATTCGGACTTTCTCAATCGCACTTCTGATTGGATTGTTTGCAGGAACTTATTCGTCGATTTTCATCTCCGCTCAAATCTGGTTTGACCTGAAAAAGCGTGAAATGAGAAAAAAAGGCGCCATTAAAGTTGAGGATACAAAGAAAAAATGGGGCTCAGACGAACCTGTCGTATAAATAATACAAAGTAAAGTTTCAGATAATCATGGAACAGGGTATACACTCAACTGTATACCCTGTTTTTTATCTTTATTCAGCAGAAGATTCTCACCTCCAGAGGTGGGAGATGAACGCGGTTTTATTTTCCTGTTCAGCGGGTGTCCAAACGCCTGCTGAATTAGGAGGAATGAAGTTCAATTCCTCCCTGATAAAGCCTCCGGCGGATTTCACAGATTTTGAAAGGAGTCAATCGAGCAAGCTCGATTCAAAGTCTGGACGCAATTACGCCGAGGCGTAATTGATATTTTTTCATGAAAGGAGAACTGTCCTATGAAGTTTCAATGGAACTTGCTTCTAGGTCTTTTATTTGCCATTATTATTGCCATTTTTGCTGTTTTCAACGTAGATGCAGTTCCGGTTAATTATGTTTTTGGGGTCGCACAATGGCCACTCGTCCTTGTCATTCTTTGTTCAGCTCTCCTAGGTGCTGCGGTCAGCGGACTATTCGCGATGTTTCTCTCGTTTCAATCAACCCGACGCATTAAAGTCCTTCAGAAAGAAATGACTTTGAAAGAATTAACAATTGCAACACAACAGAACGAAATAGCAGAACTGCAAAAGTATACTGCACTGCCATCCAACAAGGAAATGGAGAATGGATAAAAAAATCTGAAATTGGAGCATCATCCTGGTATCCTTACCTCGATAGATGCTCTTCTTTCTGTTTAAAATAGTCTTTTCTTTTAGAGTAGAAGCGCATCCGCTATAATGAAAATAAGGATGTGAGAGATTTTGATTGAATCAATGAAAAGGTGGAAAGTGGAACGGCCGGACGAACAACAGGTAACTTCGTTGATGAATGATCTTGGTTTATCTTCTGTCCAGGCAAAAATATTAGCTTCACGAGGATTAGGAAATTCAGAAGAAGCGAAAGCCTTTTTACATATGGATGCATCCAGTATGCACGATCCTTTCTTACTACACGATATGGACAAAGCAGTCTCGCTGATAAAAACAGCTATTGCTGCAAACAAAAAAATAGCAGTGTACGGGGATTATGACGCCGATGGTGTGACAAGTGTTACTGTTTTAACAACTGCATTGGAGCGGCTGGAGGCAGATGTGTTCTTTGCAATACCTGACCGTTTCGAACATGGTTACGGGCCAAATAAAGATTTATTCCTCGAACTTTATGAAATAGGAGCTTCTCTAATTATTACGGTTGATAACGGGATTTCTGGAGTGGAAGAGATTGCCTATGCAAAATCACTAGGCATTGACATTATTATTACGGATCACCACGAAATAGGTGACGTGATGCCCGCAGCAGATGTAATCATTCATCCACGGCATCCCGATGGCGCATATCCGTTTGGTGAACTTGCAGGTGTTGGAGTAGCGTTTAAACTGGCATGCGCTCTACTCGGAGAAGTACCACAGGATTTAATTGAACTAGTCGCAATTGGTACAGTTGCAGACTTGGTTCCGCTTCACGGAGAAAACAGGTATTTTGTTAAAGAGGGTATCAGACAAATGCGCGTGTCAAAGCGTCCCGCAATCCAGGCGCTTACACGAGTTGCAGGCACTGAACAAGCAACACTTTCAGAGGAGTCAATTGGATTCATGATTGGACCCCGCCTGAATGCAGCAGGGCGTCTAGGAGATGCTTCTCCAGCAGTGGAACTATTGAAAACAGAAGATCCTGCAGTCGCTTCAGCATTAGCAAATGAACTCGATTCGCTTAACAAAGAACGACAAGCGATTGTTTCGGAAATAGCTGTTGAAGCAGAGGAAATGATTGCGAAAATGTACGGTGAGACAATGCCGCACGTATTCGTCATTTGCGGAGAAGGATGGAATTCAGGTGTTGTCGGTATTGTAGCTTCACGCTTGACGGAAAAGTATTATCGCCCTTCTATAGTCTTGTCTCTTGACACGGATTCAGGAATTGCGAAAGGATCTGCGAGAAGTATCGAGGGGTTTGACATGTTTGTAGAGCTCTCGAAAAATGCCCACCTTCTTCCTCATTTTGGAGGTCATCAAATGGCGGCCGGCATGTCTTTAGCTAGCAAAGATGTTGGTACGCTACGCGAAAATCTCAACAAGCAAGCTGAGCTTGTGCTAACAGGAGAAATGCTTATTCCAGGAGTGCGAATCGATGTACCGCTTTCGCTAAGTGAAATCGATGTTAGTGTTCTAGAATCCTTGGAACTGCTTCGTCCATTTGGCATGGGATTTGAAAAACCTGTCTATATGCTTGAAGATTTAACTGCCAAAACGGTAAGGAAAATCGGAGCGGCAAAAAATCATATGAAACTTGAATTGGCCGAAAGTAATCTTTCACTGGATGCCATCGGATTTGGGCTCGGTCACATTGCCGATCAGCTGACGCCAGGCGTTAAACTATCGGTTACAGGTGATTTACAGGTGAATGAATGGAATGGAAATAAAAAGCCACAACTATTAATCGGGGATATCAAATCTGATGAATGGCAATTATTCGACTTGCGCGGCGTGCGCGAAGCGGCTAGGTGGCTTCCTACTATTCCTCTCAAGGATACATTTTTTGCTGCATTCCATAAACAAACAGTGATTCATTTTCAGTCGTCCATGAAAGGGATACCGATTATTCTCCTCGGGCAAGAAACGATTGAAAAAGCAGAGAATCTGGTATTACTTGATATTCCAGACGAAGCAATTCAGCTAGAAAATCTAATTGTTTCGGTCGATCCGGATCGAATCTATGCACATTTTCACGCGCCTGAATCTAGGTATTTTGATGGTTTACCGAGCCGTGAGCAATTTGGGTGGTATTACAGTTTTTTGAAAAAACGCGAGAAATTCGATATCGTAAATAATGGTGAACAGCTTACAAAACACAAAGCGTGGAAAAAAGATTCGGTTTATTTTATGTCAAAGGTGTTTTCTGAGCTAGGATTTGTTAAGATTGAGGATGGTTTTGCTTCCGTCATGGAGACGGTTGGCAAACGGGATTTGACCGATGCGCCATCTTACAAAGAGCGTGAGCGTCAGATTGAGCTAGAAAAAAGACTGCTGTTCGCGCCTTATTCGGAATTGAAAAAATGGTTCGATACTGTGCGAAATGGAACTGTCGACAGGGAGGAACAATAATGGATTTGAAAGAATATGTAACGATTGTACCGGACTATCCTAAAAAGGGAATTAGCTTTAAGGATATTTCAACAATCATGGATAATGGTCAGGCTTATAAATTCGCAACGGATGAAATCGTCAAATTTGCGAAAGAAGTCGAAACAGACATTATTGTCGGTCCTGAAGCACGGGGATTCATCATCGGTTGTCCAGTGGCTTATGCATTAGAAGTAGGCTTTGCGCCAGTTCGTAAACCTGGAAAGTTGCCTAGGGAAACGATTGAAGTCGAATATGATCTCGAATATGGAAAAGATACCTTAACTATACATAAAGACGCCATCAAACCTGGCCAACGTGTATTGATAGTTGACGATCTTCTTGCAACAGGCGGCACAGTTGGTGCAACTGTTGAACTTGTTGAAAAGCTTGGAGGAGTCGTTGCAGGTTGTGCCTTTATCATAGAGTTATCTTATCTAGACGGCCGTGAAAGGTTACAAGGTTACAATATGCGTTCTTTGATCACCTATTAAAAACATTCCTCCGCACGACTGGCGGGGGATTTTTTTATATCTTTATATCACAACCCTTTACATATGCATAGGTTTATACATACAATAGGAATACTATCATTTTTGCGGATAAGGTCGGAAGGGGTAATAATATGGCGAAAAATCGTGACATGACGGCGGAAGAAATATTCTCCCTCGTCGCCTCCTATATGAATGAAGAACACGTTTCGTTCGTCAAAAAGGCATATGAGGCAGCAAAGACTTCGCACGAGGGCCAGCATAGGAGTTCAGGTGAAGCGTATATTATTCATCCTGTTCAAGTTGCGGGTATTCTTGCCGAATTGCAAATGGACCCTTCGACAGTTGCAGCCGGATTTCTTCATGATGTTGTAGAAGATACAAATGTAAGCAGGGAAGATATTATTCGTGATTTTGGCGAAGAAGTAGCAATGCTTGTCGACGGTGTAACGAAACTTGAAAAATTACAATATAAATCTAAAGAAGAAAAACAAGCGGAAAACCACCGGAAGATGTTTGTAGCGATGGCTCAAGATATTCGTGTCATTCTCATTAAGTTGGCGGACCGTCTTCATAATATGAGAACACTGAAACATGTACCTGAAGAAAAGCAGCGCCGGGTTGCGGCTGAAACTTTGGAAATATTTGCACCACTTGCGCATCGTCTTGGAATCTCAGCCATTAAGTGGGAATTGGAAGATACAGCATTGCGCTACTTAAATCCACAACAATATTATCGAATCGTCAATATGATGAAACGCAAACGTGTAGAACGAGAAAACTATTTAGCAAACGTAATGGAACAGGTTAAGTTGGAGATCGGAGAAATGGAAATTGATGCAGATTTATCTGGCCGTCCCAAGCATCTCTATTCCATTTACCGGAAGATGGTCGTTCAGAAGAAAGAATTTAACGAAATTTATGATCTGTTGGCAGTGAGAATTCTAGTTTCAAGCATTAAAGATTGTTACGCTGTGCTTGGTATTATCCATACGCTTTGGAAACCCATGCCTGGGAGGTTCAAAGACTACATCGCGATGCCTAAGCAAAATTTATATCAGTCACTGCATACGACTGTTGTAGGTCCTGCAGGCGACCCGCTCGAAGTGCAAATCCGGACCGAAGAGATGCATAAAATTGCCGAATTCGGTGTTGCTGCTCACTGGGCATATAAAGAAGGAAAATCGCTTACTGATCATCCAAGTGATATTGATTCGAAATTGACTTGGTTTAGAGAAATACTTGAATTTCAAAACGAATCTTCTAATGCTGAGGAATTCATGGAGTCGTTAAAATTCGATTTGTTCTCCGATATGGTTTATGTATTTACACCTGATGGGGATGTAATAGAACTACCTGCAGGGTCAGTCCCGATTGATTTTGCTTATCGCGTCCATTCTGAAATTGGGAATCGGACAATTGGTGCGAAAGTTAACGGCAAAATGGTGCCACTGGATGCTGAATTGTTTACGGGTGATATCATCGAGATTTTAACATCGAAACAATCATTTGGACCAAGTCGTGATTGGCTAAAAATCGCAAATACCTCTCAAGCGAAAAATAAAATACGACAGTTTTTCAAAAAACAACTTCGGGAAGAAAATATCCTAAAAGGTCGGGAAATGATTGAAAAAGAAATTAAATCGCAAGAGTACGATTTAAAAGAAGTACTTTCGATAGAAAATATAAAACGTACAATTGAGAAATTTAGTTTCACTTCTGAAGAGGACATGTATGGGGCTGTGGGATTCAACGGTATTACTGCTCAGCAAGTTGTCAATCGACTAGCAGAAAAATTACGGAAAGTACGAGAACAACAAGACACAATAGATAAAATCGTTTCAGATATGAAAACGCCACAACCTGAAAAAATGACTGAATCAGGTGTTATTGTTAAAGGTATAGATAATTTGCTGATCAGGCTTTCAAAGTGTTGTAACCCAGTACCGGGCGATGGAATTGTAGGCTTTATCACAAAAGGCCGAGGCGTTTCGGTCCACCGTGATGACTGCCCAAATATCATTGTTGATGATAATGATAATGACCGAATTATCGATGTTGAATGGGCAATTGGACCTTCTAACACAAGGAAAGAGTTTTTGGTTGATATCGAAGTGTCGGCATTTGATCGGCAAGGCCTGTTAAATGAGGTCATGATGGTTGTTGCTGATACGAAAACACCCATGGTAGCTGTGAGTGGCAAAGCAGACCGTGACAAGATCGCTCGAATTCATATGACGATTAAAATTACTGATATAACACATTTGCAAAGAATCGTAGATCGAATCAAACAAATTCGTGATATCTATTCCGTGCAACGTGTCATTAATTGATTGGAAGGTGTAATACATGAGAATCACGCTGCAGAGATCGGGTCCAGCCACTGTCCGTGTCAACGGTGAGACGACGGGTTCAATCGAAAAGGGTTATGTCCTCCTGGTAGGCGTAACCCATTCGGACACTGAACAGGACGCCGAATATCTGGCGAAGAAAATCGCAGAACTGCGTTTATGGGAAGACGGCGAGGGTAAGATGAATCATTCTATACTTGAAGTGGGCGGAGATATTCTATCGATATCCCAATTTACTTTGTTCGCGAATGTGAAAAAAGGACGCCGTCCAAGTTTTACTGATGCAGCAAGACCGGACCAGGCAAAACCACTATGGGAATACTTTAATCGCAAAATAGCAGAAGAGGGTCTAGTCGTTCAGACAGGTGTATTTGGAGAAATGATGGATGTCGAACTTGTTAACAATGGCCCAGTAACGCTTATTATTGATTCGAAATAACACGTTATTTGCATAAAAAGCTGACCATAAGGGCTTGAAAATCGCGATTTTTACTGGACTATTTCCGGCGCGCTTTCGGCGAAATAACTACGACACTATTACCGAGAGGCAAGTGTGGCTAGAAGTGACCCCGTCACTTCTAGCCACACATTTTTTGGTTATACTGTTGTGATTAATTGCCTGTCGCGTTCCTACAATATTCAAGTGAAAACTGCAGTTGCTTTAAATTAAAAGAATAGATGAGCTTCTACAAGGAATTTAAGTGCCCGAAGATAAAATTTCGGGTACTCTTGCACGTTGTAGATAGTGTTCTCTTCATTACTCTATAAAAAAGTGACAATTCCTTAAAATAAAAATAGAGAAACTATAGTAGAAGGTTTGAGCGGTCAAAATTTTATCTTTGGCCGCTTCTATCCAGGTGAGAAGCGAGCTATTCTTTCGTCCCGAAAAGCTTCGGCACTTCTTGTAGCCGTGTCTTTGGAGAGCGACGGATGAACAAACACCATACGTTTACCGAAAAAATAAGTAGGGATGCGACGAAGTCGCATCCCTACTTATGAAGACATCTCGATAATGGTATAGAAGCTGTTTAATCCAAAGAAATCCAATAGCATTTCTACAAGTAGTGCCCAGTGTGGGATAAAGTTATTTACTCCAACTATCACCGTTCTTGTTCCATTTAAATTCCATTGAAGTAGTCTAGTAGTCCTTTGTAGATTCCGTGCGTTGCCTGTTCACGGAACATATCACTCGTAACTGTCCGTTCCTCTGCTGAATTTGATAGAAAACCAAGTTCTATCAAAATAGCATTTTGCCTATTTTCACGGAGAACTAGGAAATCTCCTGGTTGTGATCCCCGGTCTCGCAGATTTACTGAAGAGGCAAGTCCTTCATTGACCGCGTGAGCAAGTGCTTGCTGATGTGAATGTGTGTAGTATGTTGTGAAACCTGCAATACTGGGGTCAGGATTCGCGTCATAATGCAGACTGATAAAAGCGTCTGCATTATACTGACTGCTCACAGCGACACGTTTTCGTAATGATACATACGTGTCCGTCTCGCGTGTGGTTACAACTATCGCGCCAGCCGCTTTTAACTTGGCTGCAAGGAGATCGGACGTGAGTATTGTAATATCCTTTTCGTCTGTCCCGCGCGTACCTGTAGTCCCGCGGTCGTTACCGCCATGGCCTGGGTCAATGACGATCGTTACACCCTTTAACGTACCTGGAACACGCGCCTTTGTTTCTTTCATAACGGGTTCTATTGAGGGCGATTCAACGTCTGTTGAAACAACCCATTTTGCTACAAAAGCAGATTTTCCAGTCGGTAGAGAAATCTCATACCAGTCTCCGTCTACTTTTCGAATTGAAAACTTTTCTCCTGCATCTGCTCGTGTGGCAATTTGTGATGATGTCGTCGCATCTTCACGGATATTGGTCCCATTAGAAAGAATGGTCACTTTTCCTAAGTCATTCTCATCGGATATTTGTTTGGCATTAGAAGATAATGAACCGTGGAATGAATACAACCAGCCTTGTTGATCATCTTTAAGTAAAATTCGTACCCAATTTCCATTGACCTCTTTAATTACAAATGATTCACCTTCATGAATAAGGCCAACACGTTTAGAAGATAGATCCGCATTCTTTCTAACATTGAGGGCACCAACCGAAACGGTAAACAATTCAGGTGATGAAGTCTGTTCTACAGGTGCAGCAGTTGTCGTTTGGTCAATCACTTCTGTAATGTAGTCCGTATGTACCCAACCGCTAATTCCGTTAAATGTAATAGAAGCCCACTCACCATCGCTACCAGTCATAATCGCTTCATCTCCTGCAGCAAGACGTTCTAGTACTGCAGACCCAATGGATGGACTAGACCTCATATTTAACTGGTCGACACGTGAGACGACTACAGTACTTGTCCCGCTAGATTGATTTGCTGAGACTGTCAGCCAAGAAGCTATCCACCCTGTACTTGTGCCATGTTGAATTTCATACCAATCTCCCGATGTGGATAATACATCAACTGGCTCACCCTTGTTCAATGAACCCGTCACAGAATATGTAAGTCCGGGCCCTGAGCGGATGTGAAGCGATTTTGCATCGACTACTACAGATTCTGTTTCGGCATAAGTCATTGGAATGTCTTGAAATACGCTGAATAAAAGTATGAATGCTATCAACCATTTGCTTGCTTTAGACAAATTATCATCCTCCCTATAATCTATTGTAGAAGTTTACACTCAAAAAAACTACAATTAAACGAAAAAGGTTGACTATATGGTGCAGAAACTTTAAGATGATGTTTAATTCACAATTTAAATCACATGATACTACTAAGAATAATTTTACCGAAGACATGGAAAGTATTTGTATAATTGACTGACTAGAGAGGGGCGGACGTGGCTGAAATCCACCCTACAGGAATTTACAATGAATAACACCATCGAGGCTCTGTGCTGAACGAACTCGTTTTCAGTAGGTACAGACGGAACCGGCCGTTATCCGGATTTAAAGTGGGCGCAACTTTGCGTCAATTTGGGTGGAACCGCGGAAGCTATAAAGGCTCTCGTCCCTTGCGGAAGCAAGGGATGGGGGTCTTTTTTTTGTTTCTCAAATCCATATCCAATCTTCGGTGCCAGAAGCTCGGGGTAGTCCGACGCATCTGAAAGGCACCCTACGTTTTTCATTAGAAGGGGGAAATTGTATGAATTTCAAAGTGCCAAGAGGAACCCAAGATATTTTACCGTCTGAAACATGGAAATGGCAGCAAGCGGAAAAAATCATCAACGAAGTTTGTGATGTCTATCGTTACAAAGAAATCCGGACACCGATATTTGAACAAACGGAACTTTTTCAACGTCTTGTAGGTGAAACGACAGATGTAGTTCAAAAAGAGATGTACACATTTATGGATAAAGGCAATCGCTCAATGACGTTACGACCGGAAGGGACAGCAGCAGTCGTCCGCTCCTTTGTTGAGCATAAAATGTTCGGTTACCCTGACCAGCCTGTGAAACTTTTCTATACGGGTCCGATGTTCCGTTACGAACGTCAGCAAGCGGGACGTTATCGTCAGTTCGTCCAGTTTGGTGCGGAAGCCATAGGCAGTGCAGATCCAGCAATTGATGCAGAGGTAATTGGTTTAGCTATGGACGTTTATAGACGTGTTGGGCTGACTAAATTGAAACTCGTCATTAACTCGCTCGGTGATACAGAATGCAGAACTTCACACCGTGAAGCCCTCATAGCGCATTTTAATCCGCATATCGGTGAGTTCTGCTCTGATTGCCAATCGCGATTAGAAAAGAATCCATTACGCATTTTAGATTGTAAAGTCGATAGCAATCATCCATTAATTGCTACGGCACCTTCTTTAGCCGACTATTTAAATGAAACATCAAAACATTACTTCGATGAAGTGAAAACGTATCTGGACAATGCAGGAATTGCTTATGATGTCGATGCAAATCTTGTACGTGGTCTTGATTATTATAACCATACGGCTTTTGAAATAATGAGCACATCTGAAGGTTTTGGAGCAATTACGACGCTCTGCGGTGGCGGACGCTACAATGGACTTGCAGAAGAAATTGGTGGCCCATCTGCTCCAGGTATTGGGTTTGCAATGAGTATCGAACGATTGCTTCTTGCGATGGCTGCGGAAGGCAAAGTGTTTAATGAGGAACCGGCGCTTGACGTTTACATCGTTACACTCGGTGAAGCATCTCGTCATCCAGCCTTTAAATTGTTAGGTGAACTAAGAGCGGCAGGCATACGGTCTGATATGGACTATATGGATCGTAAAATGAAAGCGCAAATGAAATCAGCCGATCGGCTTAGTGCAAGAATGGTTGTACTCATAGGTGAAGATGAAGTGGCAGAAGGTGTTGCTATATTGAAGAAGATGGAAGACGGTGCACAAGTAAAAGTACCAGTTGCAGAATTGGTTCAAAAAATTAAAGAAACATTGAATGTATAAAGAGAGGCGGATGAATGCAATGCAACGGTCACATTATTGCAATGATTTAACAGAAGAGGTAATTGGAAAAGAGGTAACATTACAAGGATGGGTTCAAAAGAGAAGAGACCTTGGAGGGTTGATTTTTGTTGATGTACGAGATCGCTCAGGAATCGTTCAGGCGGTTTTTAACCCTGAATTTTCAAGTGAAGCAATCATAATGGCAGACAAACTGCGTAATGAATTTGTAATTGAACTAACTGGGTTAGTAATTGAGCGCCAAGAAGGTCAAAAAAACCCTAACATAACAACAGGGTCTATTGAAATTCAAGTTACTGAATTAAAGATTGTGAATGAAGCAAAAAACCCACCATTCATGATTGAAGATAATACGGATGTTAGCGAAGAACTTAGATTAAAGTACAGGTACCTTGATTTACGTCGTCCGAAACTTGCGAAGACATTCAAAATGCGCTCTGATATTACTAAAACGGTTCGAAACTTCCTAGACGATGAAGGGTTTTTGGAAGTGGAGACACCAATTTTGACGAAGTCCACTCCAGAAGGTGCACGGGATTATCTTGTGCCAAGCCGGGTGCATGAAGGGGAATTTTATGCACTTCCTCAATCACCACAGCTGTTCAAACAGATGCTGATGGTATCAGGGTTCGACCGCTATTACCAGATTGCCCGTTGTTTCCGTGATGAAGACCTCCGTGCCGACCGCCAGCCGGAATTTACTCAAATAGATATGGAAATGAGTTTCATGTCAATAGAGGAAATTATTGAATTGAATGAGCGGTTAATGCAAAAAATCATGAAAAAAGTTAAAGGCATTGATGTCCAGATTCCATTCAAGCGTCTCCCTTATGACGAAGCAATGGCACGGTTTGGTTCAGATAAACCGGATACAAGATTTGCTTTGGAATTGACAGATGTGTCAGACGTAGTGAAAGATACTTCTTTCAAGGTCTTTGCTAGCGCAATCGAGTCGGGCGGACTAGTCAAACTCATTAACGTAAAAGGGGCAGCTGAAGATTACTCACGAAAAGACATCGATGCACTTGGAGAATATGCAGCGGTCTACGGTGCAAAAGGTCTTGCTTGGTTAAAAGTTGATGAAGAAGGATTTAAAGGCCCCATTGCGAAGTTTTTTGAAGGAGATGCGATTGATTCACTTAAATCTGCGGCAGACGCTGAAGCAGGCGATTTATTGTTATTCGTTGCAGATAGAAAAAAAGTTGTTGCTGAGGCGCTTGGTGCTTTAAGATCCAAACTTGGCAAAGACCGCGGCTTAATCGATGAATCAAAGTTTAATTTCCTTTGGGTAACAGAATGGCCATTGTTTGAATATAATGAGGAAGATGGCCGCTATTATGCAGCTCACCATCCGTTCACGATGCCAGCAGATGTGGAAGAATTGGTATCCAGTCCTGAAACGGTTAAAGCACAAGCCTATGATCTCGTTTTGAATGGCTATGAACTTGGCGGCGGATCGCTAAGAATTTACAAAAGAGATGTACAGGAAAAAATGTTTAAAGCACTTGGATTCACTGAAGAGCGGGCAAATGAACAGTTTGGATTCTTATTGGATGCATTTGATTATGGAACACCTCCACATGGCGGTATTGCATTCGGCCTCGACCGAATTGTTATGTTACTATCAGGTTCTACAAACTTAAGGGATACAATTGCATTTCCGAAAACAGCGAGTGCAAGTTGCTTGTTAACCTCTGCACCTGATAGCGTTGACGATGCACAGCTCACAGAACTCGGTATTCAGATATTAACGAAAAAGAAGTAATAATCAGAAATGTTGAAAAATGATTAAATCTAGTGTTAAAAAAGATTGAAATGAATTAAAATCTATGATATTATACATGTAATACGAATCCTGAAGTGTTCGTTATTTGCCAATCAGTTTTGACCGAACATTTTTTCGTCGGGAGTCCGTATTTCGATTAGAATGACATGCCTTTCAACGGGACGTCAAAGGAATCGGATAGGACACCCACCTGCTGAGTGCGGGTTCAAAGCGATACTACAAAGACGGCACAATCGGGATTCGTTCCTTACATGATCATAAACCCCTCTGACATATGTGCTGAGGGGTTTTTTATTGGGAAAATTGTAAATTTAGTAGATAGAAGGGCGGAATTTTTCTTGTTGCATCAATTTTCACGAAACGAATTGGCAATTGGTACTGAGGGTGTAGATCGAATGCGTAATATGACAGTCGCTGTGCTTGGGATTGGGGGAGTCGGTTCATTTGCCGCGGAAGCATGTGCCAGGAGCGGAATTGGGCGAATTATTCTAGTCGACAAAGACGATATTGACGTAACGAATATTAATAGGCAACTGGTTGCTTATTTATCGACAGTCGGTCGTTCAAAATCAGAAGTGATGAAAGAACGAATTGCTGATATTAACAAAGATTGTGAAGTTATTTCATTACATATGTTTTATACAGAGGAAACAGCTGAAGAATTTTTCAGCTACAAACCAGATTATGTAATCGATGCATCTGATACAATCAGCTTTAAAATTCATTTAATAAAAGAATGTATTGCGCGTGATGTGAAAATTATTTCATGCATGGGGGTCGCGAATAAGACTGACCCGACCCGCTTGCAAATTGCTGACATTTCAAAAACAAATACGGATCCAGTTGCCAAGGTAATTCGTCTCAGATTGAGGAAAGAAGGCATCCATAAAGGAGTGCCCGTGGTGTTTTCTAATGAAAGTCCAATTGTTGTGAGGGAAGACGTGGTCGATACAGTCGGCAAGCCGGAAGCTTCGATTCGCAAAGCGAAAATGCCGCCCTCATCAAATGCGTTTGTTCCTTCAGTTGCTGGGCTGATTTGCGCAAGCTGGGTCATTAACGATATTGTTTCAGACATTCCTATTCAACGAGTAAAAGATAAAGTATAATAGGACAATCGCGTGAGAGCATTCAATTTCATGCGGTTCCTTCCTATTGATTACAGATATAACTTGAAGCTATCAATAACACGTGACCAATACAAAGAGTTCAAAAAAAATCTATTCCTATCCAATAATGGAAGTGAAACAGAAATGGATGTCTTAAATAGCGAGTTTCCACTTATCAATAAGTTCGAAATTGTTATTGGAATTGACATTAATACATTTTATATTACCGATTTTAAAATGATGTTGGATACAACAACTTATTCCACGACAAAAATAGACGGTAATTCACACCGTGTAAAACAGACAATCAATGCAATATATAGTCATTTCGACAATGTGGACACTGTGAAAATTCCGACCGCAGTTCAGGATGCTGTAGCACAATAATGTTCAATAATTCAAAACCCTCCTAAAGAGACAGCTAGGAGGGTTTTGAATTGTTAAATTACTTTTTATTTTGAAACTCTTTTAACTTCTTGTAAATTGCAGCCAACTTCTTCTCTTCCCCTGCTAGAACCGGTTTGTAAAATTCAGTACTCTTTAATTTCTCTGGTAAGTATTGCTGATTTGTCCAGCCACCGAAAGAACCGAGAGGCGTGTCATGTGGATATTTATAACCTGTATGTCCGAGTTTTTCCGCGCCAGCATAATGAGTATCTCGTAAATGTAATGGAATATCCCCGGTTTTACCTTCGTTGATGGCCTTGACAGCTGCATCAAATGCTTTATAAGCTGAATTCGATTTCGAAGACAAACACATTTCGATGACAGCATTCGCTAAAGGAATGCGAGCTTCTGGCATGCCTAGCCTCATAGCTGCATCTGTTGCCGCAAGGACGTGCGGACCAACGGATGGAGAGGCGAGTCCGATATCTTCATAGGCCATAACGAGCAAGCGTCTAGAGACGGCTGTCAAATCTCCGGTCTCTAGCAGATTAGCAAGATAATAGATGGCGGCATCGACATCGCTGCCTCGAACTGCCTTTTGAAGTGCCGATAATAGATTATAAAAATGAGAACCTTTTTTATCACCGAACAAACCGATTCGACCAAGTAAATTTTCAAGTAGCCAGTCTTCAATAATCGTTTTTCCGTCTACACTATCACTAGCCGAAACAGCCGATTCGAGAACGGTTAACGCTTTTCGCGCATCACCGTTAACACCTTCAGATATTAAAATTAGTTGGTCTTCCGATATCTCGATTGCCATTTTTCCAAGTCCGCGCTCTTCATCTGTTAGCGCTCTACGAAGAACTACTAACAAATCAGTCGGTTCCAACCGCGCCAATTGACGAATTTCACCACACCTGGATCGAATTGCTGGATTGACGTCGTGATATGGATTTTCAGTCGTTGCTCCTATTAAAACAATTGCCCCGTTTTCAACATGAGGTAGTAATGTATCTTGCTGTAATTTGTTAAAGCGATGTATTTCATCAAGGAATAACAACACTTTCCCGGTGATGCGCGATTCTGCAACGACTTCTTCTACATCTTTCTTGCCTGAAACGGTTGCATTCATGGCGATGAAAGGAAGGTTGCTAGTACCTGCAATTGCATGGGCGAGTGATGTCTTACCGATTCCGGGTTCACCGTACAATAGCATCGAAGGAACGTGACCGTTTTTAATCATGCGGTATAATGCTGTTTTTTCACCTATAATTTCTTTCTGTCCGGCAATCTCATCTATATTGTTCGGTCGCATGCGAAACGCCAATGGCTCGTTGTTCAAAATAACCACTCCTCAGTACATCTGTTCCTCTATTATACACGTTAGCCAAACGTAAATCATTTTAAGGAAGCCGACAGGCCACATATGCTATAATATTTTGAAGCAATCGTAAAAAAGGACGGGATATATATGAAGATTTCTACAAAAGGGCGATATGGACTGACAATCGTTGTTGAATTGGGGGCTAAGTACGGGGAAGGTCCTGTACCGCTTCGGAAAATTGCCGAAGAACAGAAGTTGTCTGAAGCCTATCTTGAACAGCTGATTCCACCGCTACGCAATAGTGGAATAGTTAAAAGTGTACGCGGTGCATATGGTGGCTATATGCTTGCTAGACCACCTGCCGAAATTACGGCTGGAGATGTTATCCGTATTTTGGAAGGGCCCATTCAGCTAGTAGAAGGTTTAGAGGGTTCGGACATTCCTCAGCAAGAACTGTGGAAAAGAATCGGTGAAGCAGTGCGCAGTGTACTTGACACAACGACTATTGAAGATTTAATGAAATCCGGTGAAGCAAATGAACAAGACAGTTATATGTTTTACATTTAAAGGGGTCTTATAATGACGACAATATATCTCGACCATGCAGCGACGACACCGGTTCATCCGGAAGTAAGCGCGACTCATATAAAAATGCTTGAATCTGTATTTGGAAACCCTTCGAGTATCCACAGTTACGGCAGAGAATCTCGAAAATGGCTTGATGATGCAAGAAAATTACTTGCACAGTCCATCAATGCAGAATCGTCGGAAATCATTTTTACATCAGGCGGTACTGAAGCGGATAATTTAGCGGTTTTCGGAACTGTAATGGCTATGAAGGAAAAAGGAAATCATATCATCACGACGAATATTGAACACCATGCCGTTTTAAATCCATGTAAACAACTTGAGTTGCTGGGTTTCGAGGTGACATATTTGGAAGTTGATGAAAATGGGAGAATTAGTACGGAACAAGTTATAAATGCAATTACTGATAGAACGATTCTAGTCACGGTTATGTATGGAAATAATGAGGTAGGTACAATTCAGCCGATTCGTGAAATTGGTGAGATTTTGAAAGATCATCAGGCTGTATTCCATACGGATGCTGTACAGGCGTACGGCCTCATTCCACTTAATGTTGACGAACTTGGTGTTGATTTATTATCAGTTACTGCTCATAAATTAAATGGACCAAAAGGGATAGGTTTTCTCTATCAGCGTAAAGGACTTGAAACTTCTCCGCTCATATTTGGGGGAGAGCAAGAACGGAAACGCCGTGCTGGTACTGAAAATATTCCTGCAATTGTTGCCTTTTCGAAAGCGGTGTCGATCGCACAACGTGAGATGGTACAAAATAATTTAAATTACACTAACTATACAACTATAATGACGGACATATTTGACGAACAAGCTATCGTATATGAAGTATCTGGAAAAAATATAGACAAACTTCCACATATTTTGAATATAAGCTTCCCAGGAACGGATATTGAATCACTTCTCGTCAATTTAGACATGGCGGGGATTGCTGTGTCCAGCGGATCTGCATGTACTGCAGGCTCAATTGATCCATCGCACGTTCTTACTGCAATGCATGGTGAAAATTCCGCTAAACTACGAAATTCAGTCCGGTTCAGTTTCGGTCTTGGTCTTAACGAGGAATCCATTAAGGAAGCCGCACACAAAACCGCTGGTATTGTAAAAAAGTCTGTGAAATGAAAAGCAAAGGATGTTTATAGAATGATAACAACTAAATCAGCAGCAGAAACACGTGTCGTTGTCGGTATGTCTGGCGGTGTCGATTCATCTGTTGCGGCACTACTATTAAAAGAACAGGGTTATGAAGTAATCGGGATCTTTATGAAAAACTGGGATGACACGGACGAATTTGGTGTCTGTACCGCAACCGAGGACTACGAAGACGTCATCAGTGTTTGCAATCAAATTGGAATCCCTTATTACGCTGTAAATTTCGAAAAACAATATTGGGATAAAGTCTTTACATATTTCCTTGAAGAATATAAAGCGGGACGAACACCAAATCCCGACGTAATGTGTAACAAAGAAATTAAATTCAAGGCTTTTCTCGAACATGCAATGAGTCTTGGAGCAGATTATTTAGCAACAGGGCACTATGCACAAGTCGTTGAAGTAGATGGCGGCGTTTCGATGCTACGAGGAAAAGATGAAAATAAAGACCAAACCTATTTCTTGAATCAACTTACTCAGGACCAACTGCAAAAAGTCATGTTTCCTATTGGCGCTATGGACAAAAGTTTGGTGCGTGAAAAAGCTGTAGAAGCAGGCCTATCAACGGCAACGAAAAAAGATTCAACTGGTATTTGTTTTATCGGTGAACGGAATTTCAAAGAATTCTTAGGACAATATCTACCTGCGCAACCAGGTGATATGAAAACTATGGATGGTGCATCTATGGGGCGTCATGATGGGCTAATGTATTATACAATCGGACAGCGACATGGTCTTGGTATTGGCGGGGCAGGGGAACCTTGGTTTGTTATCGGGAAAGACTTGAAAACGAACGTTCTTCTGGTCGGTCAAAACTTTCACAATGATGCTCTTTATTCCGATAGTTTGACAGCAATCGACATTAGTTTTTCCACAGTGCGAAAAATGTCGAAAACGTTCAGCTGTACAGCAAAATTTCGTTATCGTCAGCCGGATATAAAAGTAACCGTTGAATTGACTGAAGACGGTAACGCAATCGTCCGATTTGCAGAACCGGTTCGTGCAATAACTCCAGGACAGGCTGTTGTTTTTTATGACGGCGAAGAGTGTCTTGGCGGGGGAACAATAGATACTGTTTTCAAAAATGGAAAACAACTTGAATACGTTGGATAAGGAGAATTTAATTATGGAATACAATGAGATTGGAATTGCTGCACTACAAAAAGGTGAATATGAAAAAGCGGTCGAATCATTTATGCAAGGTGTTGAAAAGGACCCTGAAAATGCGGTCGGTTATATTAATCTTGGGAATGTATTCGCCTCACTAGGGGATGCCGAAAGAGCAGAACCTTTTTTTCAGAAGGCGATTACACTAGATGCGGAGGCTGGCACAGCATATTACGGTCTGGCCAATCTTTATTATAATAAAGAGCGTTTTGAAGAAGCGGCAAAACTATATGAAAAAGCAATTCGTCAAGGTATCGAAGAGGCAGATGTTTATTTCATGCTAGGAAAGAGTCTCGAACGATCGAGTAAAGAAAAATTGGCATTGCCATACCTTCAACGAGCGGCCGAACTGGCACCGAATGATCTTGAAATCAGACTATCCTACGGTATTGTCCTTGCAAATTTGGAGTTGTTTAAAGAATCGGAAAGCGAATTTCTATTTATTCTCGAACAGGATGAGGATAATGCCGATGCTCATTATAATCTAGGATTTTTGTATGCAGTTTCAACAGAAAACAAAGATGATGCCCTTAAGCATCTTGAGAAAGCTTTTACAATCGAACCAGAACATCTACAGGCACGTTATATATTTGACATGATTCAACTGGGTGGAAATAGCAAATAAGAAGGGGTGGCGGTTATGGAAGGGAACAACGCAATGGAATACATGGAAGAAATCTTTCTAATCGGGCGACCGGTCGTAACGATCTTCCATAACCCTGATAGCCTTTTTACGATTGCGAAGTTAAAAGTTCGTGAAACGAATAGTGGGTATGAAGATAAAGAAATTATCGTTAAAGGTAGTTTTCCGCAGTTGAATGCTGAAGATGATTACAAATTCACTGGGAAACTTGTTAATCACCCGACCTACGGTGCTCAGTTTGACGTGCATACGTTTGCGAAAGAGATGCCCGCAACAGAAACAGGGCTTGTCCATTATTTATCGGGCGACTTATTTCCGGGCATTGGGATGAAAACGGCCCAAACAATTGTGAAACAGCTGGGAACAGATGCGATAAAAAAGATTCTTGATAATCCGTCTGTTCTCTCTACTGTTCCAAGGCTATCCGATGAAAAAAAAGAGACACTTGTTTCCGTACTTGAACAAAATATGGGACTCGAACGGACGATTATCCAGTTAAACGACTGGGGATTCGGTCCGCAAATAGCAATGCGGATTTATCAGAAGTATCGGGAAGAAGCGATTTCACAACTTACTGAAAACCCTTATCGACTTATTGAAGAGATTGAAGGCGTAGGTTTCCAACGCGCCGATGAACTTGGGAAAAATCTTGGAATTACGGGAAATCATCCATCGAGGATCAAAGCAGCTATTCTTCACACGATGAATCAGGCAGTGCAATCAGCAGGTCATGTGTTTGTTGAAGCAGAGACAATCTTGCCCGAAGCGAAACGACTATTAGAAATGAGTCAAAGAATAGATATTCAATATTCAGATATTTCCCAGGCAATTATTCAACTTGTTGAAGAAGGTAAGCTGTCTGCAGAGGGAAAAAGACTATACATACCATCCCTTTACTTCTCTGAAATTGGAATCGCAGCTAAACTAGAACGAATTATGGAAAATGATACCGCCGATCAATTCCCTGTGTCTGAAATTAGGAAAGCTGTAGGGGAAGTAGAGGAAAGACTCTCTGTCAATTATGCGGAAACGCAAGTGTCTGCGATTGAAACTGCACTCCATTCACCATTAATGATATTGACGGGTGGTCCTGGAACAGGGAAGACGACTGTGATACGCGGTTTTGTTGAAGTGTATGCTGAATTACATGGGTTGTCACTAGATCCAACAGAATATGCGAAGAAGAAAGAAACATTTCCCATTGTTCTAGCAGCGCCAACCGGACGTGCTGCTAAACGTATGTCCGAATCGACAGGTTTACCCGCTATGACTATTCACCGACTACTTGGGTTTAATGGGTTGGAAAAGGAAGAAGAGACTGAGCGAGAAATTGAAGGACGTCTTATTATCATCGATGAAATGTCGATGGTAGACACATGGCTTGCACATCAGCTATTAAAGGCGCTTGCGAATGATGTTCAACTGTTGTTCGTCGGAGACCAAGATCAGCTACCACCCGTCGGACCCGGACAAGTGCTGCGTGATATGCTGGATTCTGGGAAAGTTCCCGTCGTTGAACTGACTGAAATTTTTCGACAAAGTGAAGGTTCATCAATAATTGAAATGGCACATATGATTAAGCGGTCAGAATGGACAGATGATATTACTAAGAAGACGTCGGATCGTTCTTTTATTAAAGCAAGTAGTGACCGAATTCTTGAAGTTGTAGAACAGGTTGTAAAAAGTGCAATCGTCAAAGGTCATCCTATCAAGGATATTCAAGTACTTGCACCCATGTATCGCGGACCTGCGGGTATTGATGGGTTGAACAAGATGATCCAGGAAATGGTTAATCCGCCTGGACCAAAACGAAAAGAAGTTGTTTTTGGAGAAGCGGTTTACCGGATTGGAGATAAGGTACTACAGCTTGTCAACCAACCTGAGAGTAATGTTTTTAACGGTGATATGGGTGAGGTCATTTCGATTATAAAAGCGAAAGAAACAATTGATAAAAAAGAACTGCTCATCGTATCGTACGATGGAATTGAAGTTACCTATGAACGGAACGACCTTAACCAACTTACACTTGCTTACTGCTGTTCGATCCATAAATCTCAAGGTAGTGAATTTCCAATTGTTATCATGCCAATCGTTCGTGGACATCGTAAAATGTTGCGTCGCAATTTGTTATACACTGGCATCACCCGTGCAAAAAACTTCCTTATTCTCTGTGGAGAACCTGAAGAGTTCAGGACAGGTATAGCTCGGACTGATGAAATGGAGCGTCAGACTACACTGAAAGAGCGTCTTAACGGAAGCGTGATCGAGTCGGAAGTTGAAGAGGATAAGGCTACAGGAATTTCCGATGAGTCCATCGTCAGTCCGACCGATTCTCTGCCGATAACCTACGAACTAACGATGGAAACTTTCATGGCAATTGACCCGCTGATAGGTATGAGGGGTGTAACTCCTTATGAGTTTCTTGAAGCTTCCGATTGACAATTAGACAGAACTTTTCTATAATCCAATTAGAAATGCAGAAGCAGTCGATTCGATTTAATGGAAATAGGACGAACCGGATAAGTGGTGTTTTCCAAGCACACTTGGACAGTCTTATGACTAAGTTTTAAATGGTAATAATATTTGATATGAAACACGTTGACGGAGAAAGTAAACATGTCTGCTTGATCAGAAAGGTGCCCCTTGGCTGAAAGGGTGCTCAAGTAAGAATGTCGAAAAGCTACTCTTGAGTGCAGCTCATCCCTGCCGTCCGCCGCGTTAAGGCAACCAGAGATGCCGGATATATTTGTTTCGGTAATTAGGGTGGTACCGCGAGACTAACATCTTCGTCCCTTTGTTTAGGGGCGGGGATTTTTTTTGTGCTCAAAGAATGTCGGTGTGCAGCGGAGAGATTGAACTTTGTCCCGCCTCTTTGCAGCAGGATGCCGCGCAATATGGCTACTTTCCTTTAGCATTTTGCAGTAAGGTTCTCAAAGTTACAGCAAGAGGCTTACACTACATAACTACACATATTTAATTAACTAGGAGGAAACAATTATGAAAAAGATGTCTTCATCCGAAATACGCAACTTGTTTTTAGAGTATTTTAAGGAGAATGGCCACAGTGTAGAACCGTCCGCTCCACTTGTCCCAATCGATGATGCTTCGTTGCTGTGGATAAACAGCGGTGTGGCAACATTAAAAAAATACTTTGATGGGCGGGTTGTTCCGACGAATCCGCGCATCGTCAATGCACAGAAATCAATTCGAACAAACGATATTGAAAACGTAGGAAAAACAGCTCGCCATCATACATTTTTCGAAATGCTTGGGAACTTCTCGATAGGCGATTACTTTAAAGAAGAGGCGATTGTACGCGCTTGGGAGTTTTTGACGGATGATAAATGGATTGGTTTTGATCCTGAGTTACTGTCTATTACAATTCACCCGGAAGATGAAGAAGCTTATGCGATTTGGCGTGATAAAATTGGTCTTCCTGAAGATCGTATTATTCGTCTTGAAGGGAACTTCTGGGATATCGGAGAAGGCCCAAGTGGACCGAACTCGGAAATATTCTACGATCGTGGGGCTTCTTATGGAGATGACTTCTCAGATCCTGAATTGTATCCAGGAGGGGAAAATGAACGCTACTTAGAAATCTGGAACCTGGTTTTCTCAGAATTTAATCATAATCCGGATAATTCGTATACGCCGCTTCCGAAAAAAAATATTGATACAGGAATGGGACTTGAGCGTCTGGTATCCGTTATCCAGGAAGTTCCGACAAACTTTGACACGGATCTCTTTATGCCGATAATGAATGCGATTGAAAAGGTTTCCGGAGAGACATACCGTGAAGATGAACAAAAAGATATCGCATTCAAAGTGATTGCGGACCATATACGTACAGTCGCTTTCGCAATCGGTGATGGAGCACTCCCGTCCAATGAAGGACGTGGTTACGTACTTAGAAGGCTGCTGCGTAGGGCGGTTCGTTTTGGGAAACAGCTAGGTGTAAACAAGTCATTCATGTTTGAATTAGTTCCAGTCGTAGGTGAAATCATGGAAGACTTCTATCCTGAAGTTACCTTTAAGAAAGATTTCATAATGAAAGTTATTAAAAACGAAGAAGAACGTTTCCATGAAACTTTATCGGATGGAATGGCTATTCTTTCTGGCGTAATTGAAAACGTGAAATTAGCAGGTTCGACGATCGTTGCAGGTACAGATGCATTCCGACTTTATGACACATATGGCTTCCCGTTCGAATTGACAGAAGAACTTGCTGAAGAGGCGGGTGTCACGGTTGATCGAGCTGGATTCGATTTGGAGATGGATAGTCAGCGTAAGCGTGCCCGAGCAGCGCGTCAAGACGTTGACTCGATGAGTGTCCAGTCGGGTGTGCTTGGTGAAATTAATGTGCCTAGTGAATTTGTTGGGTACGATCAACTGCAAAGTGAATCTACAGTTGTCACTCTTTTACAAGAGGGTGTACAAGTAAACAGCGCATCCGAAGGTGACGAAGTTCAGTTCATCTTAGATTCCACGCCGTTCTATGCAGAAAGCGGAGGACAAATTGCGGACAAAGGGATTATTAGTAGCGAATCCTTCATTGCAGATATTAAAAATGTGCAAAAAGCACCGAACGGTCAAAACTTGCATACTGCTATTATTCGTTCCGGTGAATTGAGTAATAATACAAGGGTCGTAGCTGAAGTAAATCAAGCAGCAAGAAAACTTACTGTCAAAAATCATACAGCAACACATCTTCTCCACAAAGCATTGAAAGAAGTACTTGGTATGCACGTTAATCAGGCAGGTTCATACGTAGGACCTGATCGTCTGCGTTTCGATTTCTCACATTTTGGCCAAGTTTCGAAAGAAGAACTTGAGAAGATTGAACAGATTGTCAATGAAAAAATTTGGGAAGACATTGCTGTTGAAATCGCTGAAAGACCAATTGACGAGGCGAAAAAACTCGGTGCAATGGCACTTTTCGGAGAGAAATACGGAAAAGTTGTTCGCGTCGTTTCTGTGGGTAATTACTCATTAGAACTCTGCGGTGGTTGTCATGTTGCCTCAACTTCTGTCATTGGATTGTTTAAAATTGTTTCTGAGAGCGGTATCGGAGCGGGTACCCGTCGAATTGAAGCAGTTACTGGTCAAGAGGCTTATCGGTCATTCAAAGAAGAAGAGGAATTGCTCGTCAATGCAGCAAGCCTTTTAAAATCAAATACGAGAGATATTGTGACAAAGGTAGGTTCGTTACTATCCGACATGAAAGAACTTCAGCGTGAAAATGACTCGTTATCTGCAAAACTTGGCAATAGTCAATTGGCGGACGTCATGACATCGGCACAGCAAATTGAGGATGTTACGGTAATCTCTGCACGTGTGGATGTGAAAGACAACAACGGTCTCCGTCAGATGATGGATGAATTGAAACAGAAGCTATCAAAAGGGGTAATTGTTCTTGGTGCCGCAGTAGACGGAAAAGTGATGCTTGTGTCAGGTGTGACTGAGGATTTAAAATCCGGGAACTATCATGCGGGTAAAATCGTCAATCACGTAGCGACACAATGCGGCGGAAAAGGTGGCGGTCGCCCAGATATGGCTATGGCGGGGGCAAAAGATGTGTCAAAACTTGATGATGCCCTTCATTCCGTGTATGATTATGTCAAATCTGTTTAACTGGAGCGGTAATTCGGTTATACTAAGAAACGGAATGATATCCGATTCGTAAAACGGATGATCTGAAAGCGGGGTGTCTATTATGGAATCATACGACAAGACGATGAAATTCAACTTCCCTGAAGAGTCGATGGAGCAGGAAGTGAAACAGGTCATGCTTCATGTGCACAAGGCACTTGACGAAAAGGGGTACAATCCCATAAACCAGATTGTCGGTTATCTTCTATCGGGCGATCCTGCCTATATACCTCGTCATGAAGATGCTCGTAATCTGATTCGAAAGTTGGAACGTGACGAAATACTGGAAGAACTTGTGAAGTTTTACGTTCGTGAAAACGGGGGCAAAGCGGAGTGAGAACAATGGGATTGGATGTTGGATCCAAAACGGTTGGCATCGCGATCAGTGATGCACTTGGGTGGACAGCCCAAGGCATTGAAACAGTAAAGGTCGATGAAGGTGCTGGCCAGTTTGGCATGGATAGAATCCAACAACTAGTAAATGAGTACGAAGTCAGCGGATTTGTAGTAGGTTTTCCAAAAAACATGAACAATACAGTTGGACCGAGAGGGAAAGCATCTCAAGACTACGCGGAACTACTGAAAGAAACATTCGGCTTTCCTGTAACACTATGGGATGAAAGGCTTACAACGATGGCCGCGGAAAGAGTGCTGATTGATGCGGATGTCAGTCGTAAAAAAAGAAAGTCTGTTATTGATAAGATGGCAGCGATCATGATACTTCAAGGGTATCTTGATTTAAAAAATAGATGAGGTGATCGTAATGGAACACGGACAAGAAACAATGACGATTGTAGATGAAAATGGCGTAGAACACGTATGTGAGGTTATTTTCACATTTGATTCAGAGGAATTTGGTAAATCATATGTACTTTATCATGTACTTGGTGAAGAACCAGAAGATGAAGACGAAGAAATCGAAATTCATGCATCCGCATTTGTACCTTCAGAGGATAACGAAGATGGCGAATTAATGCCAATTGAAGACGATGCTGAGTGGGAAATGATCGAAGAAATGTTGAACACATTCCTTGCAGAAGAGGAAGAAAACGAAGAAGAAGAGTAAATCAGATAGGCACGGACGGGACGGTGCGGTGCAGGCCGTGCCGTTTTTTCATTGAAAACATTAGAGGTTTTCGAACGAAAGAGGTGGATTCCGCATGGATAATGGATCTAAAAAAGATGTCATGTTCGAGCGAATGCGTGAAAAGAAAAAAGAAGCGAAAATAGTTAGAAGGATTGTACTGATAATTGTACTGGTTTTATTGCTAATCGGCCTTATAGGTGGCCGCTTTGCATATAAATACATAACAGAAGGTCTTCAACCTGTCGATCCGGACTCTGAAGAAGTGATTGAAGTTGAAATTCCAATCGGATCTGGTGTCGATTTCATTGCAACTAAGCTCGAAACTTCAGGAATTGTTAAGGATGCGCGTCTGTTTAAATACTACGTTAAGTTTAATAACAACACTCAGTTTCAGGCGGGTACTTATGGCTTAACTAAAGCTATGACACTAGACGAAATTATTGAAAGTCTCAAAACAGGAAAAGTATATCGAGAACCTATTTTTACAATGACGGTTCCGGAAGGTTTGACTTTGAAACAAATTGCGAAAATTGTAGATAAGCAAACTGGTATTTCTGAAAAAGAATTTATGGATTATGTAAGCGATGAAGCAACGATTGATATGTTGATAGGGAAGTATTCGAACATTCTAACAGAAGAGATTCTAGCGGAAAATATTAAATATCCGCTAGAAGGTTATTTGTTCCCAGCGACTTATCCTTTTTATGAAGAAAACCCATCTGTTGCAAAAATTGTCGATACGATGGTACAGGCGACTGCTTTGAATGTAACACCCTATCTGGATTACCTTCAAACTGAAGATAAGTCTGTACACTGGCTTTTAACATTTGCGTCCTTACTGGAAAGAGAAGCAACTGCGAAATCAGACAGGGAGATTATTGCAAGTGTGTTTTACAATCGCTTGGACGATGATATGCTCCTGCAAACGGATCCTACTGTACTTTACGCGCTTGGAGAACACAAGGACCGAGTTCTATACGTGGACTTGGAAAAAGACGATCCTTATAATACCTATGTGTACAAAGGATTGCCGCCAGGTCCGATAGCAGGAGCGGGTACATCCTCTATCGTAGCGGTCATTGAACCAGCGGAAACAGACTACATCTATTTCTTGGCTGATAAAAAAGGTGTTAACCACTTTACGGATTCCTACGACCAGCACTTGAAAAACCGAGATGAATATTTATCAGATAAATGATGGTCTTGAACAGGAGATGAGTGGAATGGATATTTATAAATCTTACATCGCGAGTTTCGCGAAGGAAAAAGAGTCTTTCATCTCTGAAATTGAACAATTCGCTGACGAAAATTATGTGCCAATTATGGATAGTGACGGTATTGACATGTTCATCAGTCTGTTGAGAATTCAAAAACCGGATCGAATCCTTGAAATCGGAAGTGCTATCGGTTATTCTGCAATTCGTATTGCAGCTGCATTACCTAAAGTGTCCATTGTTACAATCGAACGAGACAACGTACGCTTTATGCAAGCAGTTGATTATATTTCGAGAAGTGGTTATTCGGAGCGGATTGCTATTATTGAAGCAGACGCTCTCCTGACAGAAAGTACGGATATCTTCCATCAAGAATACGATGCACTTTTCATCGATGCAGCTAAAGGTCAATATAAACGATTCTTTGAAAAATATGCACCCGTAGTAGCACCAGGTGGAGTTATTTATTGCGATAATATGTTCATGCATGGTATGGTGCTGCACGACGATAAAGATATACCTAAGCGAAATCGAACGATGATACGCAACTTAAAAGAATTTACAAAATGGATTATGGGCAATCCGGAATTTGAAACGTCTTTACTTCCTGTTGGAGACGGACTTTTGATTGCGGTAAAAAAGTAATAGAAAATTAGTCTAGGTCTATCCAAATTTTTAGGATATTCTAATGTGCAAAGGGAGTTTGAAATGAAATCAAGAAAACCTGTCGTCATTGGCATTGCAGGTGGCTCGGGATCGGGAAAAACGAGCGTCACCAATTCAATTTACGAAGTCTTTAAGGAGAACTCTGTCGTCGTCATAGAGCAGGACTATTATTATAAAGATCAGTCCCATCTGCAATTTGAAGAACGGCTGGAAACAAATTATGATCATCCGTTGGCATTTGACACGGATCTATTGATCGACCATGTGAAAACACTATTGGACCGAAAATTCGTTGAGAAACCTGTGTATGATTATTCACTACATACTAGGTCAAAAGAAACCATCCTAATCGAACCAAAAGACGTTATCATTCTTGAAGGGATTTTGGTCCTTGAGGACGAGAGGCTTCGTGACTTGATGGATATAAAGCTATTTGTCGACACAGATGCAGATTTGCGTATTATAAGGCGAATTATGCGAGACATCAATGACCGAGGACGAACGATTGAATCCGTAATTGAACAGTATTTGTCCGTGGTGCGTCTAATGCATAACCAATTCATTGAACCAACGAAGAGATATGCGGATATAATTATCCCAGAAGGCGGTCATAATGAGGTCGCAATTGATTTAATGGTTACAAAAATAAAAACAATTCTTGAATCTGGCAAGGAATTGTAATATGATGATGACAGAATTCTATATAGATTAGGACTATGTCACATATAACTCGATGGAGTGGCATAGTATTTTTATGAACAGGAATATAGGGAGTGGTGTGTTTATGGTTACAGAAAAGAAATTTCCAATGACAGTATCAGGTAAACAAAAGCTTGAAGAAGAACTTGACTTTTTAAAATCGGTTAAACGAAAAGAAGTTGTCGAGCGTATAAAAATCGCGCGCAGTCACGGCGATCTCTCAGAGAACTCTGAGTATGATTCGGCAAAAGAGGATCAGGGCTTCCTAGAAGGGAAAATTTCATCTTTGGAGTCGATGATTCGCAATGCTGTAATCATCACAGCAGACGAATTGAATACTGATGAAGTACGCCTTGGCACAACAGTTTCTTTTAAAGAACTGCCAGACGGAGATGAAGAGACTTATACGATTGTCGGTTCTGCTGAAGCAAATCCGATTGAAGGTCTTATTTCAAACGATTCGCCGATTGCAAAAGGACTTATTGGACGTTCTAAAGGCGATGAAGTTAGAATTAATACACCAGGTGGAGAAATGACAGTTACAATATTAGACATAAAATGATTTGCCGATAGCCGCCTTCTACATGAGGGCGGTTTTCGTGCTTAAGGAACATGTTTTCTGGAAAATCGTCTAATACATAATTAGAATAACTAAAAATTTAATGGGAGTTGATTTGCGTATGACTGAACGGGAGCCTGACTTTTCCAGGATTGAACGTAAAAAAGGACGCAAACGTACAAATAGGACGTTAAATATTTTGATTGCGGTTGTTGTTTTGTTAATTGGTATTACTGCCTCCACCATTTTCCTTGGCAATAATAACGAGAAGCAAGCTGATGAAAAAGAAGTCACTAATACGGAAACCAATGACAATCTCTCTGAAGGAGATAATAAAGCTGAAGACAAGGACAAAACGGATGAAACAAATAAAACTGATTCATCAACTGACACAGAATCAGGGGAATCGGAAGAAGCTACTGTGAGTGATGATGTAGAAAACAGTGAAGAAAGCAGCGAAGAGTCGGGAACGGTCACTTATGGTCCGTCTGACGATAAAATCATTGCTGAGACCGTTGTTAATACTGCTTGGAAACCAATCGGTACAACACAAACGGGTGTTCATACATCGATGTATGATGGGAAATCGGTAGATTGGAATGAAAAAAAACAAGCCCTTGCATATGCAACTGGTTTATCTGAAAACGAAATGATTTTCAAAAAGATTAAGAACGGTGGAGGTCCTCAGAAATCTATAGGAATCGTTTCTTCTAAAGATGGTTCAGAGAAATACCGTGTCTATCTCGAATGGGTAGATGAACAAGGATGGAAACCAGTGCAAATGGATAAATTAACGACATTGGAATTTGATTATTAATTTAAATTATCGTTTTTAGTGGAGGGATTATATGAAAATAGCAGTGATTGGTGCAATGGAAGAAGAAGTGGAACTATTACGTGGAGAAATTACCTCGGTGATCGAAACGACGATTGCAGGATGTGAATTCAGCGAGGGTGAAATCGGTAATCATCAGGTTGTTCTAGTGAAAAGTGGGATTGGAAAAGTAAATGCCGCAATTGCAACAACTATTTTACTAAATAAATTTAAACCGGATGTCGTACTTAACACGGGCTCAGCTGGGGGATTCCACGAGTCACTTGAAGTAGGAACCGTAGTGATTTCAAATGAAGTCCGTCACCACGATGTCGATGTGACCGCATTCGGCTATGAACTTGGACAAGTTCCGGGTCAGCCTGCTGCATACAGTGCAGACTTGAAACTAGTTGAAGTTGCTAGGGCTGCCGTTGAGGAGTTAGGGCAGCATGCACACGCAACCGGACTTATCGCGTCTGGAGACACGTTCATGAGTGATGCAGAGCATGTTAGAAAAGTGAAGGAACAGTTTCCTCTAATGATTGCCGCTGAAATGGAGGCTTCTGCTGTGGCACAAGTTTGCCATCAGTTCGATACTCCTTTTGTGGTCATTCGTGCGCTATCAGATATTGCAGGAAAAGAATCATCAGTCACTTTCGATGAGTTCCTCCCTGTTGCAGCACGTCATTCAACGGATATTGTTTTAAAAGTCCTATCGAAACTTTAGGCATTACGTGGTAAGATAGGTACATGAAAAGATTTTGTATATGTTTCTTTCAAGGAGGGATTCAACAATGTTGATTTTAATGGCAGGCGTTTTTATCGTATCAACAATCATTGCAGTCATCATCTCCCGTGAGGTTAGCGCGGATTGATCTGTAATCGAAGAGGCGTTTCCAATGCTGGGATCACTCCCGCATGGAAACGCCTTTTCTTTATTGATGAGGAAATTCTTGTGCTATTCTTCGTTGTCTAGCTCCAGGCGCCAGCTCCTCGAGTCGCTTTAGTCTTGCTGAGAAGGCAAAGGACGCCTTATCATCAAGCCCTCAGCGCTTTTCGGGGCTGTGCTGCGCCCTTCCGCTTTTCATGTTGTCTAGCTTCAGGCGCCAACTCCTCGGGACATAAGTCAGTTCGGCTATGCGGCACAGAGCGCCGCTCCGCCGACCTGTCTTATGCCTGTCGGAGCTGTGCGGCGCCTTACGCCTTTCTCGACATCATTCGTTGTATTCGTGTTTGAATAACTGGTACAATTTTACGATTGCGCGTTTTTCTATTCGGGAGACGTAGCTCCTTGAAATGTCGAGTTGTTCTGCGATTTCTTTTTGCGTCATTGGCTTATCATCGAGAAGACCGTAACGTCTTTGAATGATTTCAAGTTCACGGCCATCCAGTTTACCAAGGTGTCTATACAGCCTTTCTTTTCGTTCTTTCTGCTCGACTGCGTCAATCGGGGATTCATCATCCGTTTGCAGCAAATCAGCAATTTGTAATGATTGACCATCTTTATCCATGCCGATCGGATCGAAAAGTGAAACGTCTTTTTGCACTTTTTTCTGCGTTCGTAAATACATGAGTATTTCGATTCTAAAGACAAGGGGGGCGTGTGTCAAGTCCATCAATTTGAGGTTGCACCGACGCCACATCAAAAGCTTGCCCCCGAAAAGGTACAACCTAGTTATTGGAAACGTAATATTAGAGTTTGCCGCCGTACGATTACGATGTCCTTAGAATCCCGTGCGGTCGTTGTAAGCGGCTTTCCCGATTTATGAACTATGACATAGGGAAGGTGGTTGTCGCTTGACACGGTTCATTCTGAATGGTAATCTCGATGCTTTACGGAATGTATCGGTTGGCAACGGAAAGTTTCGGATGCTTCGATAAATTAATTGTTGAATTATCGTTGTAATGGACGTACTCAGTTGAATTGTGTTATAAGAACATAAAATCATCTGCAAGTTGCCGAAGACCATTGCGGGGCTTGACGCTTCATCACTCTTCTATCGAGTGAAAGCTTTTACCTATGATTGCGTGGATAGAATAAAATTGAATATGTGAGTGTAACCGTTGCGTTACTCGGTAATGAGGGGTTGTAACCGTTGCGTTACTCGGGGGATAGTAACCTATGCGTTACATGAACTACAAAGTTCTTAGTTCTTTAACTAAAAAGAACTTAAAAGAAAGAGATAGTACGAAGTACCAAGAACGAAGTTCATGAACAAAGTGAATCAGTTCAAAAGAAAGAGCAATTCAAAACATCGAATCTTTCATGAAAAGGACATTCATTCAAGAATCGAGCAATGATGCAAGGTTTGAATAAGTTCATAACATTTGAATCAAGTACCAACATTTGAAACGAAGTATTAGTAATTGTCGAATCTATAAAAGAAGCGAATACATAAGAAAAGAAGATTCCGTCCCCGCCGCCGATTCCATACTTTCAAATTGTCGGATGCACAAAAACATATTCGTTCCGTTACCACGACGGATTGACATAGCTTTCCCTTCGAAAATTGCGGTTGCCTTCATTGGTAATCGCTTTTTTATTTGTCTTCATGCTTGTTATACACACGTTTACTACAGTTGAGTATTAAGAGCGGTATTTCATAACGGGGGATACGCTCAAAACTGAATAGTGTTGCCGTCCAAGTCGATTTGACCATCGAGAATGCGATTACCTTCATGGGTAGTCGTCTTTTTATTTGGTAATTAATTTGTTCAGGACAACGCTTATCTAAAAGGGGGTTTTACAGATGGACGGATTTATTTTGAAAGCATTACGCATGAACTTAGATTTGCAACAGCGGATTTCGCAAGTGAAGTCGGGGTCAAACAACAAATGATTTCGGCGATTGAGAAAGGAATTCGACCACTGTCCGACCGATTGGAGCAACGTATCATTCAACGCTTCAACGTCACGCAAGAAGAAATCGACACAATCAAAGCATTGAAGAATTTACGTCGTGGTATCGAAAGTTAATGGCGTATTACGATAAATGCGAACAGGAAACAGTAATTGTCTTCGAAGCCGAAACGAAGCTATGGGATATCTACACGACCGTTCCAAAACACATTAGAAGACTCCAAAATTGCCCTATACAGTCGTTTTTAGAGGTTGAAAAGGATTCGGAGGGTGTTTGTATAGCTTATCGAATCAAGGTCGAGAAATTGCCACATGCGGCATTATTCAATAGGTAAAACAGTCGGTGAGGATTGATATGTCGTTTAGAACATTTGGTCAATCTTATGTAATGGTTGATATAGCACACAATTGTCTTGCATACATGATAGGTTGTGCGATTGATGTTAGTGTCGGAGAAGGTTCGAAGATATTGATGACCACATTCAAGCTATCAGTGCAGGAACGACGCCTTCCGAAATGACCGTTGAAGTCAAAATAAATCTATCCGCATATTCTGAAGTCAACATTTCGGAAATCACGAGTCAATCTGATATAAATAAAAACGGATGGGATTATTTGTCACGGGGAAAATTCACCCGAATGGTGCGGGTTTCTTTGGATACGTCAGTAGATAATTCGTGGCTGATGGAGTCTATTCGGATATTCCGCTTGGATTGCTCGGGATATAAATTGATGCTATACTTTACACAATTCAGATAAGGGGGAAACATATATGAAAATAAAATATTTAGTTGGAACGGCTATTGTAGGAATCGCAATATTTGTCGGGGTGAATAAGTTCGGTGAAACGAAAGTAAGTCTTGCGGAGGATACTGGCGGCGGCAATGAAACGGAAGTCTTGGATGTTCAAGATGTGGACGATGTGTCGACAACGAACGTACCCGAAGCGGTCGCCGACGCATACACCCAATGGGCTTCGAAAAAGCTCGATATGCTTTCCAATCCGTTGGATGACCCTTCATTGAAGGAAACGAATAATGATGAAGGATATGAAATTTACTTGAAGTCACAAAAAGTTTTGGATTCGTATCATGAGATATACAGAGATTTGCCCAAGGAATACGAAGAACGATTCGAACGAATATATAATGCAACGTCTTTTATTGCACATCTTCAATTTGTAAGAACGGCGCATCTTGATCAAGAAGGGCAAGCGATTGAAGACACGTCACGTTCCGCCCAATGGAAGCCGACCCACGACGACACATTTGAAGCGTTCGAAGATATGAAGAAAGCTATTACCGAAGTAGCTAACAATCAAGCCGTATCCAAACCCAAAAGCGATTTCGAAGGGAACGACCACGTGAATATTGAAGATATTGATATGAAGGATTGGAATGTTGAACATACTGAATTTAGAACGCTCGAATCTTTCGTGAATGAAACTTCGGTGAATTGGAAGGAAGGTTCGGTATATCGTGAATTATATGCACCCGCCGACGACACACTCGCAAGTTCAACGGTTGCAAATGTGAACTACTTCAAAGATGAAATCAAGGATTTGGGAATGACCAAGGATTTTGACGAATTGCAATTGTTGGCATTTGAAATCATGCAAAACAAAAAACAAGAAGGCGACTATGCAGGACAGTTGAAAAGATTCGGTGAAAAATGGGAAGTCATAGTGTCGAAGATGTAAACAGAAACAGGTTGTGAACGACCTCGACGTTACGGTCAATCATAGCGGCGAAGGCGAAACGTTTGGCGTGACCCATCTAATGAACGGCGACAAGGTTTCCGAAATGGAATCATTTACATAAGTGGAATAACGAAGAAGGCGGCGAAGTAAATTCGTCGTCTTTTCTTTATAAAGTAAAAATGGGGGAAATCAACATGAAGAACTGTACGAAGTGTAAGGAAGTAAAGTCTATCGACGAATTCGGATTCAATCGAGCGGCAACGAAGGACGGACGAAACCAACGTTGTAAACCTTGCGTGAACCTTATGCAACGAAAGCGGAACAAGTTTCCCAACGTTAAAATTTACAATACGAATAAAGGACATCGACGCCGTGCAATGGAACAATCACTTCCGAGCGATATGAAAGACAACGATTTGGCGGGAATCTTGGAGCGGTTCGGGGGTCGTTGCTTCCTTACGGGGTCTATTGACGTATCGGTTGACCATGTGATTCCCTTCGCCACTGGACACGGTGGGCATAACGTCGGGAACGTCCTTCCATTGGATAAAACGATGAACATATCACGACAAGATAAAAATATCTTCGATTGGTTCGATTCACTTAGACCCACACATGCAATGTATTTACGATTCGACGAAGCGATTGAATATATAGCGGAATTAAACGGCGTGACGTTTGACGAATATTGGGAGTTTGCTTATTGGACAGACGAAAACCGCAGAACGTTGGAAGAAGTGCAAGCCGATTCTCGACCAAGCGTTGACATTTGGAAGGAATCGAAGAATTGAAGCATTCGCCACGGTCAACCGCTAGGGACATAATGTCGCGACCGAATGCACGTGTCCCCAGTATCACGAAATCAACCGTAATACAAAGTGAAAGGGCGGCGGCGGTCAATTACGTCATTATATGTTAAGATGTCGGAATCCTCGACGTATCAACGTTTGTGCAATCGTATGTAATATCGAATATGCGATACTTGCCGCCCATACGTTCCCGAATGTCGCAATCCAACGTTGAATCCATTCGATCGATAATTGATTACCGTAAATCATGCGGAAATAGTGCCATATGAATGCTGCTATGTCAAAACTTTCGATGGGTAAACATTGGTGTGTCAACGTTGGTTGTAATGGGGCGGAAATGTATCGGAAATGCATCGGAAATGCATCGTCATCATTCATTCGTCAATCATTTACTGATATCGGAATTCATCAAACACCCGTAAAACGTTGATTACGTGACCGCACCCGTCCGATATATTTTTCACTGTATAAATACTTTATCGTGGTAAAGCGTTATGGGGCGTGGATTCATGACGTGTTCAAAGCGTGTCACATAGAATTGAATCGGACATTGCGTTGGTCTAGCGGCATCACATCGTATAACTCTTAATCAATGACGACGAATCATTTTATAATTATTTATAATGACGACGAATCACATTTGATTGCGCTTGGTATATCAACGTTCTATGAGGGCGGCATATAACGATTGGTCGTATATTCTCTATTACACGACGTATATATAGATGGACTTCATAGTGTGAAGTTCGTGCATATGTATGATGAATAGCAACGGGCTTGTCCGTAGAATCGTAATTGTAATGCACGATAGTTTCCGTATGTTTATTCAACGCTTGGTATATCGTAAAGGAACGTACACACGCCGCATAGAGCTCCTTCAATCAATCTGTGACTAGATGGTGCTTAAATGATACAGGACGCCGCACACACAAGCGTACGAAGTATAAGGCTGAATCCGAAAGGGGGGCAACGGGGTACGGCGGTCGATTATATCGGGAGTCAAGTGCGTTCCGAATATATTCACAAAATTTCAAAACCCACGTGACATTAATTCCCAGCGTTAATCCAACAAAAGGTTACCGTTTCAGTACCTCCATTTGCATCGTGACCTTCCTATTGTGAAGTTCAACTATCGAAGTCCTTGCGTCATTAATGTGTACGGCAGATATCGAAACCAACCCGATCGAATTCTTCCGAAAGGGGACGCCCCTCCATTTTAAATATGATTGTCGCTATAAAATATTTTTCTAAAATTTTTCGGATTATATAGAAGGTTTAATCGACAAAGTGGTCGACGTCTACCATTCGATCGAACATAAAGAAAAGACGCCCCGTCGATGGGAACGCCTTTGCATTAAATTACATACGAATGAATTCGACCTTTCCGCTTGCATATACTCTTATTTCACGAAACACTTTTCGAAGATAGTCTTGCTTACGTTCAACCGTCAATGTGTCGGTGTCTTCCCTTAAGTATTGTTCGATTGTTTCGTTCAAGATTTCTTCGTTGATTTCTTCATTCTGCATATCATCGAGCATGGCGGTGGCATCTTCTTTTAACTTCAACAAATGTGCTTCCTTATCTTTAAGTTCCTTTAGTTGATTTCGTATATCCTCTTCGTCGATAATGTCGGCACTATCTGTCATAAAGTTAAGAAGTCGCTTACGTCCCGCCTTTAACCGTTCTAATTCACCGTCAATGCGTATCAGTTCGGATTGTTCAAATGAATTGGCGGTATCTACTTCAATTGTTGCGGCGACTTCCGACATTGCTTGACCTTTCGTCGTCATAAGATTTACAAACGTATCCCAAACGAAGGGGTCGAGGACTTCACACTTGATTTTATTGCCACAACCTCCAAATTTCGTCCCCGCTTGGGTCTTGATATCGGTATATTCAAGGACATGCGTTCCCCAATTATTTACACGTCGTCCAGTCATCGTATTATTGCAATCACCACATCGAACCATTCCGCTACATAGATAAGTATTCTTTGGTGTTCCTGCCCAACGACGTCTTGATTCTTTCAATAACTTTTGAGCATAATCAAACGTTGCTTTGTCGATTATTACAGGAACTTCAACACCAATCCATTCATCACGGGGACGCAAGGTCTTCGGAATCTTTTCGTCGGGATTATCCGTAACCTTATTTATAAGCATTCCTTCGGTGTTCCATTTGTTATGATAGAAGACTCCCGTATACGTTTCATTCTGTAGAATCTGATGAACAACTTGACGATGCCATTTACCTACACGTTTCTTTGTTGGAATGCCTTTGTCGGTCAAATAATTGGCGATTCCATTTATCCCTTTAACTCTTCCTTGTGGGTCGGTAAATAAATCGAATATCTGCTGAACAATCTTGCCTTCGATATCACAAATATTCAATTGACTTGCTTCCTTATCGAACTTGTATCCGTAGACCTTCACGTCCTTGACGACTTTTCCGTTTCTTGCCTTTGCACGGCGTCCGTTTGACATACGTTCCCTAATTTTAGCTTTTTCGAATTCTGAAAACGCACCACGCATTTGATAGAACATGCTTCCTTCGGGTGTTTTCGCATATTCACCGTTTACAAAAACCAATTCCGCCCGTTTTTCAATTTCTTCCGTAACAATTAATTGATTCGATAACTTACGGGATAGTCTGTCGGGGTCATATACGATTACCTTGTCGATTAAACCTTCCCGAAGGTCATTCCGCAATTTCGAAAGGGCAGGGCGTTCAAGGAATTCCCCCGAATATCCATCGTCGATATAATCTATTGTTTCGGTGCTGTTTGCTTTCGTTTTACATTGACGTATTTGGTCATGTAGTGAATATCCGCTTTTTGCTTGTTCATCAGTTGAGACTCGGGCGTAAAGTGCTATCATTGTTGTGTCGTTTCTCCTTCCGAATGAGTGCTTTTATTTGGTCATAACATTCTGCGATTGTTTTGTCGGTTGCATTATCGTGGATAATAACGGAATATAGATTACTTGCGGAGATATAGCTTTTTGGTTTCATGAAGTCGTCCCCCCGTTTTCTTTTGTGCTTCACCAGTAGTTGTGGTTTCGAAATTCGGGTTTTGTGACGGTGTGTCGAAGATTATTAGTAGATTGTTTGTTTCGAGGTGATACGCACCCTATTGACATTACATCTTCATTTTCAATACAGCGTGCGGCGTAGGTTGCCAGTTTCGTTTTTCGGTCCGGTGTGAAACTGTTCACCGCTTTCATAAGTCCAATTGTTCCGATTGAGATATAATCATCCAGCAATTCGTGTTTCGGATGAAACTTTTTTACTATGTGGGCAACGAGCCGCATGTTGCGTTCAATTAATTCGTCGCGTGCATCCTCGTCGCCTTCTGCAAGACGTTGCAGACAAGCTGCTTCTTCCTCTTTCGATAAGGGCCGCTGGAATGCCTGCCCTCGAATATAACCGATCACCGCAGGAACTTCGAGCCACAGCTGGACAATCGCCATGACAAACCCGCTCATCGGGCCACCTCCTGTGTCGTTGTATGACAGCATATGCGGTCGGGTCTTGCCGTATCACCGTTTTTTTAGTCGGACAGGCGATAATGTATGTCCTGATTTAACTTCCGATCCTGTGTCCAGATTCTATCGGAGATTCACGCGGATTTTAAGTAGACCGTTTTCGTTTTTCTTATCAATGTATGCCTTACGCGTTGTTATGTTATAATCGTTTCAGATAAAGTACCAAATCGGAGTGGATATCGTGTACAAGTATTTTTTGCCAGATGAATTTGTTAAAGACATTTTTCAGATTTTGCCCGAAGCACTGAAGGCTAGAGGAATCAAAGGGATCATAACGGATCTGGATAATACGCTTGTTGCGTGGGACAGACCGGATGCGACACCCGAAATTATTTTGTGGATGAAAACGATGCAAGAAACCGGAATAAATGTGACAATTGTCTCGAATAATAATGAAATGCGTGTAAAAGCTTTTTGTGAACCCTTAGGCATTTCATTCATAAATGATGCACGAAAACCGATTCGAAAACCATTTCAGAAAGCTCTTTCCACTATGAAACTCAGGAAAGAAGAAGTGGTCGTCATTGGTGACCAGTTGTTGACAGATATACTTGGCGGCAATAGAAGTGGTTTGCATACGATACTTGTAGTCCCGGTTGCATCATCAGACGCAGCTATCACGAAGTTCAACAGGAAGATTGAAAGAAAGATCATGGCCGGGCTGAAACGCCGTGGCTTGATTAAGTGGGAGGAATAAGCTTGGAAGAAATTAAATGTATCGGTTGTGGAATTACAATCCAAACGGAAGACCCGAAATTGGAAGGCTTTACACCACCAGCTTCTTTAGAAAAAGAAGACGTTATCTGTAAGCGTTGTTTCAGGCTGCGCAATTATAATGAATTGCAACCTGTATCTTTATCAGGGGATGATTTCCTAGCCATTTTAAATGGCATTGGACAAAAAAATGGACTAGTCGTAAAAATCGTTGACATATTCGATTTCAATGGTAGTTGGATTAATGGTTTGCACCGCTTCGTGGGTGACAAAGATATTTTATTAATCGGTAATAAAGCTGACATCTTACCGAAATCAATAAATCCGAACCGACTTATCAATTGGATGAAAGCTGAAGCGTCAAAGCTTGGGCTAAAACCTGTTGACGTATTGCTTGTCTCTGCTCATAAAGGACAAGGGATGGAAGAAGCACTAAAGGCAATTGATAAATATCGTCGTGGTAAGGATGTCTACGTTGTCGGCTGTACAAACGTTGGAAAATCAACGTTTATCAATCGTATCATCAAAGGTGCTACTGGTATTGGGGAAGTTATCACGACATCCCATTTCCCAGGAACTACTTTAGACCTTGTAGAAATCCCGTTTGAAGATGGTAAAGCAATCTACGATACACCTGGTATCATAAATAACCATCAGATTGCGCATCACCTGGATGCAAATGATTTGAAAGCAATTACACCTAAAAAAGAACTTAAGCCGAAAGTATTTCAGCTTAACGCCGAACAGACATTGTACATAGGTGGTCTGTCTCGATTCGACTTTATTTCGGGTGCTCGCTCTTCGTTCACAATTCATGTTTCAAATGAATTAACAATTCACCGGACCAAGCTATCAAATGCATATGCTTTGTACAAAGAGCACCTCGGCGGGATGCTATCACCGCCATCTGGGGAATCACTTGAGACGCTGCCGCCATTTGTCCGTCATGAATTCTCGATTAAAAAAGCGAAAACGGATATTGTTATTTCTGGCCTGGGCTGGATTACAATACAACATCCGGATGTTGTGGTCGCTGTTCATGCGCCGCGTGGGGTAGATGTTGTGCTACGCCCTTCATTAATTTAAGGAGGAGCTTGCTGTGAAAAAGTGGTATGCGGTTATTGGAGATCCAATCGCTCAATCAATGTCATCGAATATGCATGAAACATGGTTTAATGATCAAGGTATTAATGCAACCTATATTCCTATCCACGTGACTACAGAAAGACTTCGTGAAGCGGTGGAGGGTTTGAAAAACTTAGGGTGCTCGGGTTGGAACGTTACAGTTCCGCATAAAAGCGCTATTATTCCATTCCTAAATCAGTTGGATTCATCCGCCGAGCAGATGAATGCAGTGAATACAGTTCACGTTCTTGGAGATGGCACTCTAGTGGGCTCCAATACGGATGGTAAGGGATTTGTCCGTTCGTTGGAAGAAGCTTATGGCATGCAGTGCAAGGACAAAAAAGTTCTCGTAATTGGAGCGGGTGGCGCTGCACGCGGTATCGCCTTTGCCCTAGACTCTGCGGGATACGGTCCTATCTTTTTTGTGAATCGAACGCTTGAAAAGGCCGAGAAATTAGCAACAGAACTTTCCGATTCGACTGTATTATCGTTTGAAGAGGCAGAATTGTCTCTTTCCGAATTCGGTTTGATTATACAAACAACTTCCGTGGGTATGAACTTTGCTCAAAAAGGTATGCCTCTAAGTATGGACAATGTTTCTGAAGGAACTGTTGTTGCAGATATTATATACAACCCACTTGAAACGGATTTTCTTTTAGAAGCCCGTAAAAGAGGAGCACATACGCTAAATGGGGTTGGTATGTTTGTCCATCAAGGAGCGCTCGCGTTTGAGACTTGGACAGAAATACGACCCGATACAGGATTAATGATTGAAAAAATAACGACAACTCTTGGAGGATAATCATGTTAACTAACAAACAAAAAAGCTTTCTTCGCAGCGAATCGAATCGTTTACAACCCCATGTCCATATTGGCAAAAGTGGTTTGACAGCATCGGTTATTACACAAATTGAAGAAGCGCTTGAAGCAAAAGAATTAATCAAAGTGACGATTTTACAAAACTGCGAACAAGACAAAAAAGAAATAGCTGCAAAACTTGAAGAACAAGCAGGAATCGAAGTTGTTCAAGAAATTGGCAAAACTATCGTTTTATATAAAGAATCTGTAGAGAAAAAACGGATCGAACTTCCATAAGGAGGTAAGAGACAAATGAAAAAGGTTGGCGTACTTGGCGGCACATTCAATCCGCCTCACATCGGCCATCTAATCGTTGCAAATGAAGTGAAACATGCACTGGGGCTAGATGAAGTTCGGCTAATGCCAACAGCAATTCCACCTCATAAAAAGGCACCAGGTGATGCAACTGCTGACCAACGATTACGAATGGTGAACCTTGCAGTAAAGGATTTACAAGGATTAACCGCATCTGCTTTTGAAGTGGACCGGGGCGGAATTTCCTATACGTTTGATACCATGGAACAATTGACAAAGAAAGAACCGAATGTTGAGTTTTATTTTATCATTGGCGGGGATAATATTGATATATTGTCGAAATGGTACCGGATTGAAGAACTCGTCACGATTGTCAATTTTGTGGGTATTGGTCGACCAGGCTCTAGCGGGGAAACTAATTTACCAATCATCATGGTGGATACTCCACAAATTGAATTATCTTCAACTTTGATAAGGCAGCGCTTCACCGTAAACGGGACCGTACAATTTCTAATTCCACCTATAGTTGAATTGTTTATTCGAGAGGAGGGATTGTATGGAAGTTACCCAGCTGAAGAAAGAAATCTCTAACCGTATGCCGAAAGAACGTTTTGAACATGTTCTACGCGTAACGGAGACAGCGAAAAGACTGGCTGAAAAATATCAAATTTCAGTGCGAAAAGCGGAGCAGGCAGCACTATTTCATGACATCGCCAAATTCATGGACAAATCGGCTCTTCTGGGCAAACTTGAAATGGACAACGAGGATCCTCGGCTGTATTCATTTCATCATGAATTGTGGCATGCTCCAGTCGGTGCAATCATAGCCCGAGATGAATTTGGAATTACAGACCTGGACATTTTGAACGCAATTCGTTATCATACAACCGGTCGGGCAAATATGTCCCTGCTTGAGAAACTCATCTATATTTCAGATATGATTGAACCTGGACGCAGTTTTTCTGGGGTAGACGATTTAAGAGATATGGCTGAAAAGGATCTTGATCTAACAATGGAGGCTTGCATCTATCAGTCGGTGCAATTTCTAGTGAATAAAAGAGTTCCCGTTTATCCGGACTCGTTAGACTGTTACAATGAGTTAATAAGAAGGGAACAGTGAAGTTATGACTACATTATTAGAAACAGCTTATAGAGCGATTGACGATAAAAAAGGTGAAGACATCGTAGTACTGAATATGGAAGGGGTATCGCTAATCGCGGACCAATTCATCATCTGTCACGCGAATTCAGGGCGCCAAGTACAAGCAATTGCGAAAGAAGTTGCTGACAAAGCTGCTGAAGCAGGATTCTCATCTAGAAGAATTGAAGGTATGGATATGGCAAGATGGGTTCTCGTCGATCTTGGCGATGTAGTTGTCCATGTATTCCATAAAGATGAACGAGGCTATTACAACCTTGAAAAGCTGTGGGGAGACGCTCCTACGCTCGATATGGCTACAGAAAAATGAACCGTGCTTATTCCGAATTCGCTTCTGTCTACGATGAACTGATGACCGAAATACCTTATGACGCCTACATCGAGTTAATCGATGTAGCGGCAGGGGGAATTTCCGGAAAACGTGTATTGGATATCGGATGTGGAACAGGTCTTTTATCTGTGAAGCTTGCAAAGCAAGGAGCACAAGTGACTGGAATCGATCTTTCCGCTGACATGTTAAATGTAGCGGAAGAACGAGCTCGGTCTCTTTCTTTATCTATGCAATTTTTCGAACAGCCAATGCAACAACTAAAAGGTTTTACAGATTTTGATATTGCCGTTATCGCAATTGATTCGTTAAATTATTTGCAAAACCGTGAAGATGTGGTATCTACATTCAAACATATCCATTCGGCTCTTGCAGTTGGCGGAAAACTAATATTTGATGTGCATTCCACCTTTAAAACAGACGTAATTTTTATGGAAGGCCCATTTACATTTGATAATGGTCGAATTGCATACATATGGGAAGCAGAAGAAGGGGAAGACATCCACTCCGTTTATTCGGAACTGGCCTTCTTCGTCAAGGGTGATAATGAATTATTTAGACGTTTCGATGAGGTTCATATGCAACGTACATTTCCGGTTGCTGAATACGCAAATATGTTGATGGACACGGGCTTTCAAATAGAGCGGATTTTTGCTGATTGGGAAGATGAGGCTCCGCATGAAGAAAGTGAACGAATATTTTTCCAAGTGCGAAAATAACCCTTTTCAAATGGAGTTCTTTCAACTATAGTTGAAGGAACTCCATTTGGATGCCGCCGAGGAAAGGGTGAACGTTCTGTTTCTTTCGTTTGTATCCGGTAAATGGCGTAAGATTATTACCCCCATCGCAGCAATCGCTGTACTAGCCGCTTTTCTGTTCTATCCCAAAGGACAGGCTGACAACACTGAGTTTGTCATGAGCGATCAAAACCCATACCCTGAATTGACTAAAGAACATAATGAAAAAGTAGAAGTAGAGGAAACGACTATTTCAATCACTCCTGTTGTCGTCGTTGTCGACGTAAAAGGGGCAGTCCAGAACCCGGGTGTTTACGCAATGCAAGATGGTGATCGTCTGATTGACGCTATCAATGCGGCAGGTGGTTATTTGCCAAAAGCCGATTCCCGCATGTTAAATCATGCCATGAAACTAACGGACGAGTATGTTATCTATGTACCGATTGAAGGAGAAGGCCTAATTGATATACCCGTTGTAGCAACTAACGAGATAAGTGCACAACTAAATGACGGGAAAATCAATATTAATACTGCAGACGAAAAAGAATTGATGACTATCCCTGGAATAGGTCCGTCGAAAGCTGCAGCAATCATACAGTACCGAACGGATAATGGACTTTTTCAATCGCCTGAAGCATTAATGGACATATCTGGAATTGGTCAGAAAACATTTGAAAAACTAGAATCACAAATTACAGTGAATTGATCGGGAGGTCATTTCTTCTTGAATGTACCGAACGAAAAAAGTATTGGAGGCATTCAAATGGAGCGAATAACGTGGGACCAGTTCTTCATGGCCCAGTGCCATCTATTAGCGTTACGGAGTACTTGTACCAGACTTTCTGTCGGTGCATCAATTGTTAGGGATAACCGCATCATAGCAGGCGGCTATAACGGTTCCATTTCGGGTGGCGATCATTGTATCGACTACGGTTGCTATGTTGTTGGCAATCACTGTGTAAGAACAATCCATGCGGAAATGAACGCGTTATTGCAATGTTCGAAGTACGGTATACCAGTTGCCGGTTCAACGCTGTATGTTACTCACTTTCCGTGTCTGCAGTGTTCCAAAGCAATTATCCAGGCAGGTATCAAGCAAGTAGTTTATGCAACTGACTATAAAAATGACGAATATGCATTAAAGTTGTTTGAACAATCAGGAGTTACTGTTGAGCATGTTTCATTCGATGAAAAGAAAGTCGACTTTTCCAGCGATAATAAATTAGGTCTTTTTAACGAAATGCTTCAGAAGATGCAATTGCTTGGAATTGAAAATGAGGAACTTACCCCTTATAGGCAAAGGGTTGATGACTTATTCGGCAAATGATTTCCCGTGTTCGTTTTATGTATATAGCCATTCCGGTAGCCGTATCAGTTTTTGCTGCATACGGTCCGGTTTATCTGTTACTTTGTAATCTTTTTCTACTTCCTATCTTCTTGAGCAGAAAAGAAGATTTCCTCACTCCTATCCTCGCGGTTGCGGCCGCTATCACTTCTTTTTTTTACATCTCAGCAACAATCCCCATCATTCAAGAAACCGGTGATGCAACCCTTTCCTTCAATTGGACCGAGAATGTAAAAGTTGACGGTGCTAAAATAAAAGGTTTTGCTAAGACTTCGTCAGGTGCAACGATATACGCCATCTATTCGATTGAAAGTGAACAGGAAAAAAACCAGTTCCTTAAAATGAATATTCCATCAGTGACATTTACGATGTCGGGTTCATATCGCGAACCTGATATTCCATCGCATGACTATTCTTTCAATATGTTGAAATATATGAAAATGTATGGTGCATCAGCAATATTTGAATCAGAGACAATTATTCAAGCAGTCAAGAAGTCGGATATTAGGACCAGTCTATCCAATCATAGATGGAAAGTGAAAAATCATATCGAGGCTACATTTCCGAAAACACTCATAGTAGAGGCAGAGGCGTTGTTGATTGGAGATCGCAGTGGGATGGATGAAGACCTGGCTGCAAATTATAGGACACTTGGTATTACTCATTTATTTGCAATTTCAGGGCTTCATGTAGGGTTATTGACGTTTATGCTACGGGAATTATTAATCAGGGCATCGGTAAGAAGAGAAACGATAGACACACTGATAATGGTCTTGCTGCCTCTTTACGCAGTTATGGCGGGTGGGGCACCTTCTGTGTGGCGGGCAGTATCAGTGACCATTATCGTCCTACTGGCTTCTTCAGGGAGGGTAAGGATGAGGCTTGATGATGCTCTTGCGATAAGTGCAGTTTGTTTTCTAATTTATCAACCATTCGTTCTGTTTCAGCCGGGTTTTCAACTGTCCTATTTAGCGGCTTGTTCACTTGTCTATTCTTCGGGTATCCTATCTAAAGCAAAGACTGCTTTAGGTGTATCATTCCTCGTCACTTCAATTAGTCAACTGTCATTGTATCCCGTACTGCTTATACACTTTTATGAGCTTTCTATTTCATCATTCGTCGTCAATCTTGCATACGTTCCCTTGTATTCAATCATTATTTTACCGGCAAATATTATTCTTCTCTTCATGACATTTCTCTTGCCAAAAGTAGCTGATGTGTTATTCATGTTATATGTGCCTTTCAGAGAAACAGTAGGCGTGATAACAAGTTGGATTGCATCCTTACCGTATCAATTATGGACCCCTGGAAAACCAAATGAATTATGTGCCTTTATAGCTTTTGTGGGCGTGTTATTGTTTTTTATCCGTTGTGAAGAGGGTTCAAAGGCTATTCGCTCTTTGCCTTTGGTAATCGTACCTGCACTGTTCATCCATGTTGTTCCATATATGGATGGTTCTTTGAAAGTAACCTTTTTGGATGTTGGTCAAGGGGATAGTATCGTTATCGAAATGCCTTATCGGAGGGCCGTGTATGTTATTGATGCAGGTGGAACTATCACATTTGGAGAACCAAATTGGAAAACACCTGTAAAGAAATTTGAAGTTGGTAGAAAAATCGTCGTCCCTTTTTTGAAAGGGAGCGGTATTACAACGATTAATAAAATGATAATTACTCATGCCGATTCAGATCATGTGGAAGGGGCGGATGAAGTTTTAGAAGAGGTAAGCGTTAAGGAAATTCATATTTCACCAGGAAGTGAAATGGAAATAGCTATGAAAGATGTAAAGTGGATTGCAAAAAAGAAGAGTATTCCAATTCTGTCAATGAAGGAAGGCGTTTCGTGGAATGAAGGACAATCATCATTTCATTATGTAGCACCAAAAGAGGGAAAGTATGAGGGGAATTCAAGTTCACTTGTATTATTCCTAAAAACAGCTGGACTTTCTTTTTTATTTACAGGAGATCTGGAACTAGAGGGGGAAAAGCAAATTCTCCGCAAGTACGGTAATTCCAATTTTGGAACTATCATTTTGAAAGCGGGTCACCACGGCAGCAAGACTTCAAGTTCGGAACCGTTTGTTCATGCGCTGCAACCTGAGTTAACGATTTTTTCTGCAGGTAGGAACAGTAGGTATGGACACCCCCATCCAGAAGTCGTTGAGACATTTAGAAAACATGGGTTGTGGACGATGTCAACAGCTGAATCTGGGTCTATTACTGTCATTCAAAAAAAAGACCGTTTTGAAATAACAGATATGACAGAATGAAAAAGGACACTGCATCCTGGATAGGATGTGGTGTCCTTTTTCATACAAACCTATTAACTAGCGATGAAGTCGATTATTGTAGCAACAACAAAAATTGCTGAAAATGCTACGAAAGCGACTATGAAGCCGATTCCTGAATCGATTAGATCATTACGTTTGGACTGTACATCATGCTCAAACTCATTCATTGCTACACCTCCTGATTCCATTATAGTATAGATGATTTCATGGTTAAAATCCATAGCTATCAACTTTTTATATGTGAATGAATGTATATGACACAAATTGTTCACCAATGATTTGCTATACTGTATAATTGTAAAGCATTTAAAGGGAAGAGGTGAATAATGTGGCGACTGCAATTTGGAAGAAAATAGCCGCAGGGGAAATCGAACCTGTCTATCTATTGACCGGGCTCGAACAGCATTTATTCGACTCAACAATTAGCCGACTAAAAAAAGCATTACCTGATATTGATGAAGGCTCCGTCATACGTTTTGATTTAGACGAGACACCAGTTGAAGTGGTTATCGAGGAAGCTGATACACTGCCATTCCTGGAAGATCGCAAGTTAATCATTGCAGGTAATGCCTCTTTTCTAAAAGCGCAAGATAAAGCACGGGAAAAAGTGACGCATAATTTAACACTTCTGGAGACGTGGCTTGCAAACCCATCTCCGACAGCGACAGTTGTATTTATAGCACCGTATGAAAAACTTGACGCTAGAAAAAGAATTACGAAAATAATGAAAGAACATGCCACTGTCATCGAATCAAAAAGACTGCAGGGAAAAGACCTTTTTACCTGGATTCAACAGGAAGTAAGTACAAATGGTTCCAGAATAAGCCCGGACGACGCAGAATTCCTTGTTAAAATGGCAGGGGATGACTTGTTGACCTTGTCATCCGAAATCATTAAAATGACTACATATTTGAACGGAGAAGGTGCCATCACAGCAGATGTGATTGAGTCACTTGTACCGCGTACGCCAGAAGTAGATGTCTTCCGTTTAACAGATGCATACGTCACTGGAAAAGTATCGAATACTGTTGCGATCTATCGTGATTTACTACGCAATGGTGAGGAACCAATTATGTTGACATCTCTTATTGCTAGTCAAGTGAGGCTCATGGTACATGTTGGCTTACTACAAAAAAAGGGCTATCAGCAGCATCAAATTGCAAAAACGTTAAGTGTTCATCCATACAGGGTAAAACTAATGATGGAAAACAGGGGGCTGCCGAGTTCGGAACGATTACTCGTCATTTTGAATAAACTTGCAGGTATCGACTACAAACTGAAAACCTCAAGTGGAAAAAGGGAACGGATATTGGAATTGTTCTTTATGGAACCTCTAAGGAAATGACGAAAGAATAGTGAAGATATCTGTGGAGTGGTAGGAAGTCTAAGGGAGCCGCGTCGAATGCCCGAGCAGAATGCAGTTCAATCCTTCCTGACAGGACTGTTTTCTGAACTGTGCTCATGCATAGTATCCAATTTGGAAGATATATAAGGCAAAAAAAAAAGGTCGTCCAAAAATCGGGCGGCCTTTTTTAGTATGAAAATTAAAGTGCTTTTTTAGTAAGACGTGCTTTTTGACGTGATGCAGTATTTTTATGGATAAGGCCTTTACGTGCAGCTGTATCCATTTTTTTGATTGCATCTCTTAGTAAGCCAGTAGCGTTTTCGTCTTTAGCGTCAAGAGCAGTTTCAGCTTTACGTACAGCTGTACGCATTGCGTGTTTTACATTCGAGTTTTGCTCGTTTGCAGCATTGCTTTGTTTTACGCGTTTGATTGCAGATTTAATGTTTGGCATTTCATTCACCTCCAGTTTCAGGTAAGGCAAGAGTGTTTCCACGAAGTTTCGGATATCTCTTTCACAACAAGCATTATTTTATCAAATTTAGCGCGAGATTGCAAGAACAAAAGTGCTGTGTACTTGTTCAGCCATGATAAGTACGGAAATGCTTTTAGCCTAGGTGTTCTTTGCTTTTGCCTTATGGACTGAAGCGACTCGAGGGATTAGGTAGAAGAGTCTAGCCTAGACAAGTTTACAAGTCGCTCGCAAAAAGTCGAGCCACCAGGTAAATGTAAATAATATGAGAATAAAGAATACTTTCATGGCACATCGCACAAACTTGAAAGTGAGGTGATTATATGGAGAAGTTCGATTTTTATAGAACGGATCTTGTGGATGAAAGTGAGGAAATGGTTCGCCACCGAACAGCAAGTGAAAAAAACCGGTTGAAGGAATCGGAGGGTGTACTATTCGGTGAATCAAGATTAGGACGGGTCATCTTGACATCTGTAACCGTTGATGCACAAGGAGAAAAAAAGATTGGAAAGAAAAAAGGAACATATATTACACTGACAGTCCCGGCACTTACAGCTGATGATCAGGAAGGACTTACTGACATGTCCAGGGTGCTGATTCAAAAATTGGATGAAATGCTTGCGGATGTAGTGTCGCTCAAAACAGGAAAAATTCTCTTAATAGGACTAGGTAATCGCGATATCACACCTGATGCGGTCGGGCCACTGACAATGGATCGGCTACGGGGAATTGTACCTGACTATTATTCTGATGAAGGCAGTGAGGTATTTGTATATGCGCCCGGAGTGACAATTCAAACGGGTCTGGAAACAGCAGATTTTGTAAAAGCCGTCACCAATGAAATAAAACCCGACTTACTAATTGTAATAGATGCTCTTGCAGCAAGGGATAGCTCGAGATTGTGCCGTACGATTCAATTGACGGATACGGGTATACATCCGGGTTCAGGGGTTGGTAATAGTCGAAAAGAAATATCACAGGATATGCTAGGTATTCCCGTTATAGCTATTGGCATCCCAACAGTAGTTGATGGTCCAGTTCTAATAGCGGATGCTATAAATACAATGTTTGGTTATATTGCTTCCAAAATCGAAGAAAAAAACAGTCCATCATCACGCCTTTCTGTATCACCGTGGTTGCATAGTGAAAATAAGGATGCTGACAGGGCAAATTTACTTCCGATTTTCGGTGATTGGGCAACGTGGCCACATGAAGATCGTATTCAGTTATTTGAAGAAGTGTTGACGAATCATGAGCTTCGTACGTTCGTTTCACCTAAGGAAATTGACGCTTGGGTTTCTTTATATGCAGAAACTCTTGCAGATTCATTATCGACCTGGATTGCCAGTATAAAAAACAGTCATTGACCTCTGTTCCAAAGCATATAGTTGGAACACGGAGGGATGCCATTTGAAAAAGACACTGCAAATATGGGGCACACTTATTTTATTTCTCTTTCTGTTCCCTGTGTTTATCACAACACTGCCTGAGGGACAGACAGTGAAATCTTCCAACCTCGTGAAAGAATCTCCATACATGGTATACGCCGCAAATATTATGGAAGAGGAAACGATTCAAGTGACGGAAGAAAAAGCAAAAGCGCTGCTGTATTTTACACATTCGCACGAGGCGTTTAAGCCTGTTACACATGCGAAAAATGGTAAAATTGCCGTCTCACATCAAACGGAGAATATTACAAAGTTTGGAGAGAAACTTCAAACCCAATTACTGTTTAATGGTATTGATACGGATATGTTAGCTGTTGAAGTGCCTCATAGCGGTGCCTATAAAAAAATTCGGCCACACGTGAAAAAACAATTACAAGAAAAAAAGTATGATTTGATAATTGACCTTCATAGGGATTCCGTTGGTCCAGAGAAAACTACAATTTCTCATAATGACCAAAAATACGCAAAAGTAGCGTTTGTTATAGGAATGGAACACCCGAACTATAAACAGAATCGTGCAAATGCAGTTCTACTAAAAAACGAAATGGAACTTCTTGTCCCTGGAATTACCCGTAACTTGGTAATGAAACACGGAGCAGGCGTAGATGGGAAATACAATCAGGATCTCGATTCATCTCTCCTCGTTGTAGAACTTGGAGGAATCGGGAACGCTGAAGATGAATTAAACAGGACAATTGCGGTACTAGGGAAGGCGGCAGCAACAGTCATTGCAAATTCCAAGCGTGTTGAATAAAGAAATAGGAGCAGAACTACGCTATAATTCATAGAAATGAAATTGAAACCTTGTGGTATCAATGTTTTTTAAGGGTATTTTTTATTTTGATACCGTGACATAATTTGGATGTGAATACAAGCATATGTGACCAATCAGTTACCTATATCCTGATTGGTTTTTTTGTGTCCTCAAAAGAGAACCGAATTTTGAGGATGCTTTACGTCTTCGTTCTTTAGTAATGTGCAAACTACTAGCGAGTTAGCGTAAGGGCTTGCTCCGATGCATCGGCATCAAAACAATGCAATTAGCCTACCTTTAAGGCTTAGATAAGGCACAAACGACATTACCAGGTTGTCCAAGCAATCCTAAATCCTGATGCCTACCCTAGACCCAGAGAATTAGGCGTTGGTGAGTACCATAAAAAATGGGTGAATAAAAAAAGACCTCAAATTTAAATTGAGATCTTTTTTTGTTTACGATTCTTTTTATCATCATTACCGAAAACAGTAATGTCTCTAGTAAGTATGTTTTTTTATTCTTGTGCAGTATAACCGCCGCCGACGAAGACTGTTGTACCTGTAACAAAATCATATTCAGCCAAAAAGATGACCGCATGCGCAATTTATACAGGTCTTACAAGTCTTCGAGTCGGGTCCTTGGCAACAAGGCCATCATAGAATTCGCCTAAAGCTTCTTTATTTACAAATCCTGCATCAACTTGAACGAATATCTAAGCCCTTTGCTTTAATACTACTACTCTTTTTCATCGGGTAAGAATGTAGAGCGATCATCCAAATAACGATATAAAGTAGACTTACTAATTCCAGTCGCTTCTTTTATGTCATATAGCGTATAAGTCTTACTATCATACATTTCAAAAGCCAGCTGTAAATTGTCATCTGATTTTCGTGGACGACCAACCAATTTGCCTTGGTGTTTAGCAGCTTGTAGCGTAAATGTAGAAGAATGGCTAAGAAATTTAGATTGTAAATTCGAAAAAAAAGTAGCATTTTGAAGTAGTGAAGCTTTTTGTATCGTTTGATTGGTTAATTGTTCATCGACGAAGTGAATGGTGATTTGATCTCGTTCTGCTAATCTTAAAATATCTAAAAGCTGCTGAAGGGAATCAGCTAATACTACAATATTTTGGATGAACAGTTCGTCATATTTTTGGAGGGTCATTAATAAGTGTTCGAGTTCTGTTCTTTTCCTGGAAAGTCCATGTGTCTCTTTAAATAATGTATCAATGAAAAGTTCATTTAATTGATGGGTGCAATGTTGATCCAAGACAATCGGACGGATATATCCGTATTTCATTTTTTCGCTCCTAACTTCCCAAAACTATTAACTTTTGGGATTAAAAATGATATGATATTAATATTCTAACATTGGTATAAGCTTTTTTGTGAATTTAGACATCTTGAGAGGGGAACTGTATGAATACTTTAAAACAACAGTGGTTTGGGAATATGCGTGCCGATATTTTAGCAGGTATTGTTGTCGGACTCGCACTCATTCCTGAAGCCTTGGCTTTTGCGTTCATTGTGGGTGTAGATCCACGTGTCGCGTTATATGCTTCATTTACAATTGCGGTCATTATTTCGTTTGTAGGTGGCCGACCTGGTTTAATTTCAGCTGCCACAGGTGCGATGGCTTTAGTGCTTGTCAGCTTAATGGCGGATCATGGTCTACAATATGTCCTTGCAGCCACAATTTTAACAGGAATTATCCAATTAATACTCGGAGGGCTTGGTGTTGCGAATTTAATGCGCTTCATCCCAAACTCCGTCATGCTTGGATTTGTGAATGCACTAGGGATTATGATTTTTATTACGCAAATGCCATATTTACTTGGGGCAAACAGTATGACCTATATATTTGCGGTTGTTACATTAATTTTAGTGTACGCGATTCCACGATTTTTCACGGCTATTCCTGCACCTCTTATTGCGATTGTCGTTATGACTTGTATTGCGCTTATCAGTGGTGTGAAGTTACAGACAATAGGTGATCTGGGGACGATGCCAAATTCATTACCGGTTTTTTTCTTTCCAGATATTCCACTTAACCTTGAAACGTTGAAAATCATTCTACCTTATTCTTTGGCTTTATCGATTGTCGGTTTATTGGAATCCTTACTGACATCCCAAGTATTGGATGATATGACTGATACGTCGAGTAATAAAAATAAAGAAGCACGTGGACAAGGGATCGCCAACTTTATCACTGGTTTTTTTGGTGGGATGGCAGGTTGTGCTTTGATTGGTCAATCAATCATAAATATTAAATCAGGTGGACGAGGCCGCTTATCGACATTTACCGCGGGTGTATTTCTAATGTTTTTAATTATCGTTTTAGGAGATGTGGTTATCAAAATTCCGATGCCCGTTCTTGTCGGGGTGATGATTATGATTAGTATTACAACATTTAATTGGGGTTCGTTTAAGTTTTTGAAACAAGCGCCTAAATCGGAATCACTTGTAATGCTCATTACAGTTGCGATTATTTTATATACACATAATTTAGCGATTGGTGTTGTTATTGGTGTTATATTAAGTGCGCTATTCTTTGTCGCAAAGGTTTCTCGTGTAACAGTAACGCATGATTTGGATGAATATAAGGTGAAAGGTCCTTTGTTTTTTGCGTCAACTACAAAATTTATTCAGTCATTCGACAACGTTTCAGAAAATGAAATCGTCATTAATTTTGAAAATAGTCAGCTGTGGGATGAATCGGCAGTAGGTGCAATATATAAAGTGAAACAAAAGCTTGAGCAAAAAGGTGTGAAGGTACAGATTGAAGGATTAAATTCTTCAAGTGAACAATTGTATAAACGGCTAACATAGGGGGAGGAATCTACATGAAGATTGCTGTAGCAATTGATGGGTCAGAAAATGCTTTACGTGCAGCAAAACATGCCATTACGCTCGTCCAATACTTACCTGAGGCGCATTTAGAAGTTATTTATGTAGCGGATTTTAATAAGGCGAGAGATGAGAGGCTATTATCCCAAAGCCCAGAGAGCTTAACATTAAAACGAGAGCAAAAAGTGCTTCCTATTATAGAATTAGCAAAAGACGTCGGAGTAAGGACGAAGATTACCATGTTAAAAGGGAATCCAAGTCAAGAAATAATAAAGTATGTGAATTAGAAATTGACCAACTTGTCATCGGGAGTCGTGGCTTAAATACTATTCAAGAAATGGTCCTCGGTAGCGTTAGTCACAAAGTAATGAAGCATGTGAATTGCCCGATTACAATTGTTAAATAAAGAGCTTTCATTCCCGTTTACGATTAGCGATTACAAGTTACACTTCGATTAATTCATAGAGACTTCACTCATTTCTAAGCTGTGAGTAGAAGTATTGGGGGAATGTAGTATATAAGGGGGAAATAGAGCGGTTAAACGAATGGATTATAGGCAAGATTTTGAATGTGTGATTAAGAATAGAGAAAGTCCATTTTATAGTTAATAAAAATGAAATAGCCCGACATAGAAAAGACTTCATAAAAATGGGCTATTTCATTTCTGGATGATAAGTAATATTGATGTCATGACTTATATAAAGCCATATAAAACAGTGCGAAACTTATCATGTTGAATCATTCTCAAGCCTGTTCCCTAAAGGTTTTAACACAAATATATGTAAAGGTGAACGGATATCTGCTATAATTCATATAGTTAAAATAGGAGTGAACTTACATGAATCATGAACAGAGAGCGGCACGTCAAAAAAACATCCGGAATTTTTCTATTATCGCCCATATCGATCACGGGAAATCAACATTGGCGGATCGTATTCTGGAACAGACTCAAACGTTAACATCTAGGGAAATGAAGACCCAAACGTTGGATTCGATGGATCTTGAAAGAGAACGCGGAATCACGATTAAATTAAATGCAGTGCAGTTGACGTACTTGGCGAAAGACGGGCAGGAATACACATTCCATCTGATTGATACGCCTGGACACGTCGACTTTACATATGAAGTGTCGCGAAGTCTTGCGGCATGTGAAGGTGCAATCCTCGTTGTCGATGCGGCACAAGGGATTGAAGCGCAAACACTTGCAAACGTTTATTTGGCACTTGATAATGAACTTGAAATATTACCCGTCATCAATAAAATTGATTTACCAGCAGCAGATCCGGAACGTGTTAGAAAAGAAATTGAAGATGTAATCGGACTGGATGCATCAGAAGCGGTTCTTGCTTCTGCAAAAGCAGGTATCGGAATCGTGGATATTCTGGAACAAATCGTTGAAAAAGTCCCTGCTCCACAAGGCGATCCGGACGCTCCATTACAAGCGTTAATCTTCGACTCTCATTATGATCCCTATAAAGGAGTTATCGTAAATATTCGTATCATGGCAGGATCCGTCAAGCCAGGAGATAAGATCCATATGATGGCGACTGGTAAGGATTTCGAAGTCCTAGAAACAGGAGTCTTTACTCCGAAAATATCACCTAGGGATGAATTGACTGTCGGAGACGTAGGTTATTTATCAGCGTCCATAAAAAATGTCGGGGATACACGCGTAGGAGATACGATTACAAGTGTGAAAAACCCGGCAAGCGAACCTTTGGCTGGTTATCGACGCATGAATCCAATGGTGTTCTGCGGACTGTATCCAATTGATACATCGAAATACAATGAACTACGTGACGCACTTGAGAAGTTAGAGTTGAATGACTCTGCACTTGAATACGAGGCGGAGACGTCTCAAGCACTTGGATTTGGATACCGTTGTGGATTCCTAGGCCTTTTGCATATGGAAATTATTCAAGAGCGTATTGAACGAGAATTCAATATTGATTTGATCACAACTGCGCCAAGTGTTATATACAATGTTGTCTTGACAGACGGTTCTGAATTGAAAGTGGATAACCCTGCAATGATGCCAGACGCACAAAAAATCGATTATGTCGAAGAGCCATATGTAAAAGCATCAATCATGGTGCCAAATGAGTATGTAGGTTCTGTTATGGAACTGTGTCAACATAAACGTGGTAACTTCATGACGTTGGATTATTTGGATTCGACTCGTGTCAATATCATCTACGAATTGCCACTCGCGGAAATTGTTTACGATTTCTTCGATCAGTTGAAGTCTGGTACAAAAGGGTACGCATCACTCGACTATGAACTGATTGGTTATAAACAATCGAAACTTGTAAAAATGGACATCCTCTTAAACGGAGAACATGTCGATGCATTCAGTTTCATTGTGCATAGAGATTTCTCATATGACCGCGGAAAAGCGATTGTTGAAAAATTGCGGAAACTAATTCCTAGACAACAATTTGAAGTACCTGTGCAGGCAGCAATCGGTCAAAAAATTGTTGCAAGGTCTACAATCAAATCGATGGGTAAAAACGTTTTGGCTAAATGTTACGGAGGGGACATCTCTCGAAAACGTAAACTTCTTGATAAACAAAAAGAAGGTAAAAAACGTATGAAACAAGTAGGTTCAGTTGAAGTTCCCCAAGAAGCATTTATGGCAGTATTGAAAATGGATGAAGATTAATTAATAAATGGAATAGAGGGCGTATAGCCCTCTTTTTTCCGTGTCTAAACGATAAAGCTTAGATCTTTGAGTCGATACTACCTCGGTTTGTCGCTGAAAGACACAGCATATTGTATTATGTATGACTGGATTACTTGAACAATTTTTTGAGTTTTTCTAACTATAGAAAGGAAGTGACGGTATGAGGGGTATGTATATCCACATTCCGTTTTGCCATCAAATTTGTCATTACTGTGATTTCAATAAAGTATTTTTCAAGAACCAGCCTGTAGATGAATATATCGAATCGATAGGACAGGAACTATCTATCATGCATAATGAGGGAATTTCATTTAAAGAAGTCGAAACTGTTTTCTTAGGAGGCGGAACACCGACTTCACTATCTGAAAAACAACTCGAACGATTGCTTGAAATCATTCATGAATATATAGATGTTAGTTCTTTAAAAGAATTTTCAACTGAAGCAAATCCTGATGAACTGACATTCGGGAAGTTAGCTGTTCTGAAAAATGGCGGCGTAAATAGACTGAGTATCGGTGTACAATCATTTGACGCGGAATTGCTGACGAAAATCGGGAGGACGCATAGTCCAGGTGATGCTGATCGAGTTGTTGGAGAAGCTAGAAAAGCAGGATTCGACAATATTAGTATCGATTTAATTTACGGTTTGCCGGGACAAACAATTGTCCAATGGCAAGATACGCTTATACAGGCGACTGCGCTTGACCTCCCTCATTATTCGGGATACTCCCTTATTGTCGAACCGAAAACAGTGTTTTATAACTTGATGAATAAAGGCAAATTGCCGCTGCCGGGGGAAGATATCGAAACAGAAATGTTCACGATGCTAATTGAACATATGGAAAGCCATGGACGAAATCGTTATGAAATTAGTAATTTTGCAATACCTGGTCAAGAATCAATTCATAATCTCATCTACTGGGAGAACGCAACGTATGCAGGAATCGGTGCCGGTGCACATGGTTATATAAATGGAACCAGGTATTCAAACATTGGACCGATTGCAAAATATATTGAAAAGACAGCTGCGGGTAATAGGCCGTTACAACAAACACATCTAGTTACAGAAACAGAAGCAATGGAAGAAGAGATGTTTCTTGGATTACGCAAATCAAATGGCGTTTCTCGTTCATTATTTCAAAAGAAATTTGGGAAATCGCTTGAAAATGTATACGGTGAAACGCTGCAATCTCTGATTGAAGACGGACTTGTCATGCAATTGGATGATACCGTCAAGTTAACAGAGCACGGTGTTTACAGGGGAAATGATGTGTTTCAACAATTTCTTAAATAATCGTGAGTCAATTCGTTGACACGACGATCTGTATTTGTTAAATTATCAGTAGCATTAGCACTCGTAGTTATAGAGTGCTAACAGGAGTGATGGCTATGTTGACGAACAGACAATTGCTTATATTGCAACTGACGGTTGACGATTTCATCGAATCCGCACAACCTGTCGGATCAAGGCAGCTATCCAAAAAGAGTGAAGCTCCTTTCAGTCCTGCGACAATTAGGAATGAAATGGCTAATCTTGAAGAGATGGGTTATCTTGAAAAAACCCACACCTCATCCGGTAGGATACCATCTGAAAAAGGGTACCGATTTTATGTCGATCATTTGATGACTACAGAAAAGCTAAACATGGAAGACAGTATCCATTTGAGATCTGTTTTTCGAGAGAAAATTGTCGAAACTGAAGAGTTGATACGTAAATCTGCAACAATTCTTTCCGATTTGACCAATTACACTTCGATTCTTCTTGGGCCAGACACTTCACTACATGCAGTGAAACGTTTTTCAATCGTTCCATTAGATCGGAAGACGGCTGTCGCTATTATCGTTACAGACAATGGCCGTGTTGAGAATAAGCTTTTCAATGTACCGGAAGGATTCACCGCGTCTGATATTGAAAAAATGGTGAACATCCTAAACGAACGACTGATTGGCACACCGCTTGTTAATATTCAAAAAATGCTAGTCGAGGAAACGAAAACGGTATTGGAACGTCATATCCATCACGCTGGCGACTTATTCGCCTCATTCCAACGGGCGATATCAATCGCACCGGAAGAACGGCTGTTTTTTGGCGGTAAAATGAATATGATGAAACAACCTGAATTCAATGATATCCATAAGATGAAAACATTTTTCGAACTGATGGATAATGCTGCACCGGCAATGACGTTTTTCCAAGAAGGTATGACAGGTATCCATGTCCGCATCGGCTCTGAAAATAATCACAATGCCATGGAAGATTACAGTGTGATTACAGCTACGTATTCAGCGGGCGACAATATGACGGGTTCCATCGCAATTATCGGACCAAAACGTATGGATTATGCAAGAGTCATTACTATGCTCGATTTAATGAGCAGTGATTTGTCCAGTGAATTGGCAAGGTTGACAATAGGCGGCGGAAATGCAGGGAGGAACGACCAATGACAAATGTAAATGATGAAATTGAAGTTAAAGAAGAATCAGTAAATGAAACGCTTGAAGATGGAATTGAAACAATCAATTCAGATGAAAAAGTGGATTCGATTGAAATCATAGAAAACGGGAATGACACTACTGTGCAAGAACTGACAGAAAAACTACATGAAGAAGAGAACAAACGGTTGAGATTACTGGCAGACTATGAAAACTTCAAACGAAGGGTCTCCCTTGATAAAGAAGCAGCTCAAAAATACCGTGCTCAGAATGTAGTAACTAATCTTATTCCTGTTCTAGATAATTTTTCACGTGCATTGACTGTTGAAGCAAAAACAGAAGAAGTCCAAACGATGATGACGGGATTAGATATGATATACCGTACATTTGTCCAAGCTCTTGAAGAAGAGGGTCTTGTCGAAATCAAAGCACTCGATCAGGAGTTCGATCCTAATTTCCATCAAGCAATTATGACTGGAAAAGATGAAGATAAACCTGCAGGTATCGTACTTGAAGAATTGCAAGCAGGTTATATGTTGAAAGACAGAGTCCTGCGACCAGCAATGGTTAAAGTTAACGAATAAGAAGAATTAGAATAAAAGAAGCACTATTTAATAGGAGGAATTTGATTATGAGTAAAATTATTGGTATTGACTTAGGGACAACAAACTCAGTAGTTGCAATTTATGAAGGCGGAGAGCCGAAAGTAATTCCAAATCCAGAAGGTAACCGTACAACACCATCTGTCGTAGCGTTTAAAAACGGCGAACGTCAAGTCGGAGAAGTTGCTAAACGCCAATCAATCACTAATCCGAATACAATCATGTCTGTTAAAAGGCATATGGGTACTGATTTCAAAGTTAAAGCAGAAGACAAAGAGTATACACCTCAAGAAGTATCAGCGATGATTCTTCAATATTTGAAGGGGTATGCGGAAGAATACTTAGGTGAAAAAGTAACAAAAGCAGTTATTACTGTTCCAGCTTACTTCAGCGATGCACAACGTCAAGCAACACAAGATGCAGGTAGAATTGCAGGACTTGAAGTCGAACGAATTATCAATGAGCCAACTGCAGCGGCGCTTGCTTATGGTCTTGATAAAACGGATGAAGACGAAACAATTCTTGTATATGACCTTGGTGGCGGTACGTTCGACGTGTCGATCCTTGAACTAGGCGATGGCGTATTCCAAGTTAAGTCTACTGCTGGAGACAACAAACTTGGAGGAGATGATTTTGACGACGTAGTCATCGACTTCCTCGTTCAGGAATTCAAAAAAGACAACGGTATTGATTTGTCAAAAGACAAAATGGCAATGCAACGTTTGAAAGATGCTGCTGAGAAAGCGAAAAAAGACCTTTCAGGCGTAACATCATCACAAGTATCGCTACCTTTCATTACAGCAGGAGATGCAGGTCCACTTCATCTTGAAGTCACACTTTCCCGTGCGAAATTCGATGAATTGACTGCTCACCTGGTTGAACGTTCCATGGTTCCAACACGCCAAGCGTTAAAAGACGCTGGACTTGCTGCATCTGAAATTGATAAAGTAATTCTCGTTGGTGGATCAACTCGTATTCCAGCGGTTCAAGAAGCCATTAAAAAAGAAACAGGTAAAGAGCCATATAAAGGCGTTAACCCGGATGAAGTAGTTGCACTTGGTGCGGCTGTACAAGGATCTATCTTAAGTGGAGACGTTACAGATGTTGTTCTATTAGACGTAACACCTTTATCACTTGGTATTGAAACAATGGGTAATGTCTTTACAAAACTAATCGAACGTAACACAACGATTCCAACTAGCAAATCACAAGTGTTTTCAACAGCAGCGGATAGCCAGCCGGCTGTAGATATTCATGTTTTGCAAGGCGAACGTCCAATGTCTGCGGACAACAAAACGCTAGGTCGTTTCCAATTGACGGATATTCCACCAGCTCCACGTGGAGTTCCTCAAATTGAAGTAACTTTTGATATCGATAAAAACGGTATTGTTACAGTTAAAGCGAAAGACCTTGGTACTCAAAAAGAGCAAAATATTACAATCCAAGCAAGTTCGGGTCTAACTGATGATGAAATCGAACGTATGGTGAAAGATGCTGAAGCGAATGCTGAAGTTGACCAAAAACGTAAAGAAGAAGCAGATTTGAAAAACGAAGCAGACCAACTCGTATTCATGGCTGAAAAGACATTAAAAGATCTTGAAGGAAAAGTTTCCGAAGAAGATGTGAAGAGTGTGGAAGAAGCTAAGGAAGAGTTGAAAGTTGCACTAGAAGCTGCTGATTATGATGAAATTCGTACGAAAAAAGAAAAATTGGATGAACTTGTCCAACAAATGTCAATGAAATTATATGAGCAAGCTGCTGCTGAATCCGCTGAAGGTGCTGAAGGCGCTTCTGAGCCTAAGGACGACGGCGTAGTTGACGCTGATTTTGAAGAAGTTGACGACAAAGAAACTAAATAAAAATATTTGTTGACGGAAAAGTCAAAGTCCGATATTCCGGCTTTGGCTTTTTCGGTTTTTATTGCTGAGTACAAGCAGCAGCGGCTAGCCCTTTAAGCTAATATAGCGGAAGGGGAATGAACTGCATCTATCCTGCATTTCGGAGCTCACTGAACGCTTACGCTTTTAAGTTCGTAGTGATACAATAGTAAACATGCCAAAGTATTTCGGGAGAGTGAAATAATGAGTAAAAGAGATTATTATGACGTATTGGGCTTGTCAAAGTCCGCTTCAAAAGACGAAATTAGGAAAGCCTATCGATCACTTTCAAAGAAATACCATCCTGACTTGAACAAAGCAGATGATGCAGTAGAGAAATTCAAAGAAGTGACTGAAGCATATGAAGTGCTGAGTGATGATTCGAAGAAAGCAAATTATGATCAATTCGGCCATACAAATCCAAATCAAGGATTTGGTGGCGGAGGTGGCGCTGACGGATTCGGTTTTGATGATATTTTCAGTAGTTTTTTCGGTGGGAATACCCGTCGGCGTGATCCGAACGCCCCTCGTAAAGGGGATGACCTTCAATACTCGATGAATATTGACTTTATGGAGGCAGTTTTCGGTAAGGAGACTGAAGTTGAAATACCGAAAGAAGAAACATGCGATACATGTGATGGTTCAGGTGCTAAAAAAGGAACGTCAGCTAAAACGTGTACACATTGTAGTGGTTCAGGGCAAATCAGCGTTACACAAAACACGCCGCTTGGTCAGATGGTAAACCGTAGAGCATGTCACCATTGTCAAGGAACTGGTAAAATTATTCCTGAAAAATGTTCGACTTGCCATGGTGCAGGTAGAGTAACGAAAAAGAAAAAAATTAAAGTGACAATCCCTGAAGGTGTTGATGATGGTCAGCAGTTACGCGTATCCGGACAGGGCGAACCAGGTCATAATGGAGGACCTTCAGGAGATTTGTATATCGTATTCCGTGTGAGGCCACATGAGAAATTCATCAGAGAAGACGATGATATTTATCTGGAACTCAATCTTTCGTTCCCGCAAGCATCTCTTGGTGATGAAATCGAAGTTCCAACTGTACAAGGAAAAGTGAATTTGAAAATACCTGCTGGTACTCAAACAGGAACACGATTCCGTTTGAAAGGCAAAGGTGTTAAAAACGTCCATGGTCGTGGAATTGGAGATCAGCACGTTATTGTAAAAGTGACGACGCCTAAGAAAATGACGGAAAAACAGAAAGAACTTATGCGTGAGTTTGCGGCGATTAGTGGGGATTCTCTTGATGAGTATTCAAGTTCTCTTTTCGATAAAATCAAACGATCAATCAAAGGCGACTGAAAGGGATGAATTCATATGAAGTGGTCAGAGGTATCTATTCATACGACACATGAAGCAACTGAAGCAGTAGCAAATATTTTACATGAAGCTGGTGCAAGTGGGGTCGTTATAGAGGATTCAGCGGAACCAGATCGAATCCACGAAGACCAGTACGGTGAAATATGGGCACTGGACAAAAATGATTTTCCTTTGGAGGGAGTCATTTTAAAGGCATATTTACCTGTTAATAGTTTTCTGATAGAAACAGTTAAAGATATTGAACTGTCAATCGAAGGTTTGTCAAAATTCGGATTGGATGTCGGTAAAAATGCTATTCAGATGAATGAAGTCGATGAAGAAGATTGGGCAACTGCATGGAAGAAGTACTATCATCCTGTTAAAATTTCTGGCCGCTTTACAATTGTACCGACATGGGAACAATACGTTCCGGTTGAGTCTGATGAATTGATTATTGAGCTTGATCCGGGAATGGCTTTTGGGACAGGTACACATCCAACAACAGTACTGTGTCTGCAAGCGCTTGAGAAATACGTTAAACCTGGCTACACAGTTGTGGATGTAGGAACTGGTTCAGGAGTACTCTCCATCGGCGCGGCACTCTTAGGTGCATCACGTGTCCATGCGCTAGACTTGGATCAAGTTGCTGTAGTAGCCGCAAAAGATAACATCAAGTTGAATCACGTTGAAGGAACGGTAGAAGTGGTACACGGTAATTTACTAGAGTCTGTAAAAGAACCGGCTGATATTATCATTGCTAATATTTTGGCCGAAGTTATCATTTCCTTTTCACAAGATGCTTATACCATTTTACCGGAGGATGGCCTATTTATTGTTTCGGGAATTATCGGCCAGAAACGGGACTTGGTAAAGGATGACCTAGTGAGTAAAGGATTTGAGATTATAGAGTCTGTCCTTATGGAAGACTGGGTTGCTATTATTGCGAGAAAAAGGAGCGTGTAACAATTTGCAACGCTATTTTCTGCAATCCCCTTTTGATGATGAAGGGATCGCGACAATAAAGGGCGATGATGGAAAACATATCATTCGTGTCATGCGGATGAATGTCGATGATAATGTCATTGCTGTTACGAACGGGAAGGCTTTTATTTCTTTAATTACTGAATTGCTACCGGATGGTGTAGTCATTTTGCGTACCGGCAATGCACTAAAGTCTAATGAAATGCCTGTTAACGTAACAATTGCCTGTGGTCTGCCAAAAGGCGACAAACTCGATTTAATTGTTCAAAAAGGAACTGAGCTTGGTATGTCGGGGATTCTACCATTCCAAGCTGAGAGATCCATTGTTAAGTGGGATGAAAAAAAAGGTGATAAAAAAGTTGAACGGCTTCGCAAAATTTCCAAAGAGGCCGCAGAACAATGTCATCGAACCGTTATTCCTGAAGTGGGAAAACCATTATCATTTCAGCAATTGATTGTGGAATCAAGTAAATTTGACGTCTTACTTTTTGCAGATGAAGAGGATGCGAAAAGTGGAGAGCCTCATAAAATTGCTGACCGTCTAAAAAATGTATATCATGAACAAACGGTGCTAGTTGTATTCGGACCAGAAGGCGGGTTATCGAGAACAGAAGCTGAAAATCTCCGTTCTGAAGGGTTTCTGCCGATTGCATTAGGTCCGCGCATCTTGCGGACTGAAACGGCACCATTGTATTTATTGTCCGCAATGTCATACGAATTTGAATGAAAGAGGTGAGCAGCTATGTCTTCGGTGGCATTTCATACGTTGGGCTGCAAAGTGAATCATTACGAAACCGAGGCAATCTGGCAACTTTTCAAGGAAGCCGGTTATGACCGCGGTGATTTCGAAAAGAACTCTGATGTTTATGTCATTAATACATGTACAGTGACAAATACCGGTGATAAGAAAAGCCGACAAGTCATTCGTCGGGCAGTCCGTAAAAATCCGGATGCTGTCATTTGTGTTACGGGTTGTTACGCACAAACTTCTCCTGCTGAAATCATGGCGATTCCTGGGGTTGATATTGTTGTTGGAACACAGGATCGGACCAAACTTCTTGGGCTCATTGATGAGTACCGTTCAGAACGTAAGCCGATCAATGCTGTCCGCAACATTATGAAAAATAGAGTTTATGAAGAACTGGATGTACCTGCATTTACTGATCGAACACGTGCGTCCCTCAAAATTCAGGAGGGATGTAATAACTTCTGTACATTTTGCATCATTCCGTGGGCTCGTGGACTTATGCGTTCGCGTGATCCACAGGAAGTCATCCGTCAGGCGCAACAGCTTGTCGATGCGGGTTATCTTGAAATTGTTTTAACAGGTATTCATACAGGTGGTTACGGAGAAGATTTGAAGGATTACAATCTGGCTCGGCTGCTACGTGATCTTGAAACCCAGGTGATAGGACTGAAACGTCTTCGTATCAGTTCGATTGAAGCGAGCCAACTTACCGATGAGGTCATCGATGTCCTTCGTAATTCGTCTACAATCGTTCGTCATCTGCATATTCCGATTCAATCCGGTTCCAACTCCGTTTTGAAACGTATGCGCCGGAAATATACGATGGAATTTTTTGCAGAACGTCTGGACAGATTGCGTGATGCACTGCCACAATTGGCAATCACTTCAGATGTTATCGTCGGTTTTCCTGGTGAGACTGAAGAAGAGTTCATGGAAACATACAACTTTATCCGTGATTATAAATTCTCTGAACTTCATGTTTTCCCTTATTCAAAACGGACTGGGACTCCCGCCGCAAGAATGGAAGACCAGGTTCCCGAAGCTGTAAAAAACGAACGTGTTCATCGCTTGATCGAATTGAACGATCAGCTGGCGAAGCAATATGCATCGACATTCGAAAATGTGGTTCTCGAGGTTATACCGGAAGAAAAGTATAAGCTTGATCCGGACAGCGGATTATATGAAGGCTACTCGGATAATTATTTGAAACTCGTTTTTCCCGCTGATGAGTCCATGGTCGGTAAAATCATTCGTGTAAAAGTCGTGAAAGCAGGCTATCCCTATAACGAAGGACAGTTTGTCCGTGTTATTGAGGAAGAGACACAACTCGTCTAAATCAGCTATCTAAAAAGCTGTTCTTATCCATCTTGGAAGGAACAGCTTTTTTCGTGCAGAAACGAATGGTTCTTGATATGATATCAGAAGTACGGACAACTCAAGGAGGTATTCATTTGAATACAAATTATGCTACTTATATCGATCATACATTATTAAAAGCAGATGCTTTAAAAACAGAAATAACGACATTATGTGAAGAAGCCCGTAAATATTCGTTTGCTTCTGTCTGTGTAAACCCGGCATGGGTAAAAACAGCTTCAGCTGCACTTGAAGGTTCGCCAGTTAAGGTTTGTACAGTCATTGGTTTTCCTTTAGGAGCGTCAACGTCTGAGGTAAAGGCATTTGAAACTGCTGATGCGATTGCAAACGGAGCAACTGAAATCGATATGGTTATTAATATGGGAGCCCTTCGCAGTGGTGATGATGCGGCTGTGGAAAAAGACATTAAAGCAGTTGTTAATGCAGCAAAAGGAAAAGCGATTGTAAAGGTTATTATTGAAACAGCTTTACTAGCTGATAAAGATAAAAGAAAAGCATGTGAACTATCGGTTCTAGCAGGTGCTGATTTCGTGAAAACATCAACAGGTTTTTCAACTGGGGGAGCGATAGAGGAAGACGTCAAGTTGATGAGAGCCGTCGTTGGACCTGAAATGGGTGTCAAGGCTTCGGGTGGAGTTCGAAGCTTGGAAGACATGAAGAAAATGATAGATGCAGGGGCTACAAGAATAGGTGCAAGTTCAGGCGTTCAAATCATGCAAGGGTTGGAATCTAAATCTGATTATTAATTTGAAAGTTTTATATTGACCTATGCTTAATTACGAGGTATAATTTATGAGTACAAGGCACTTGGTCTTGTACAAGAAGTGTGTTTGGAGGGAGGGACAAGAGATATGTCGAAAACTGTTGTTCGTAAAAACGAATCGCTTGAAGATGCTCTTCGCCGCTTCAAACGTACTGTATCCAAAAGTGGAACAATACAAGAGGTAAGAAAGCGTGAGTTTTATGATAAGCCGAGTGAGAAACGTAAAAAGAAATCTGAAGCTGCAAGGAAACGTAAATTCTGATTTCCTGCGATGATGAGTTCGATCTTGTTTTCAATTTAAAATTTGGTAAACCGGAAAATCCTTTATGGGTTTTCCGGTTTATTTGTATATGCTTGAGATAATTAACTACCTGCGCCAATCATGCGTATTAGTATGCAAATCGGCTATGTAACACCGTGCACTTTTCGATATGGAGAAAAATAAACATATTTACAATGAAAATGAAACTTCCGCGCATTTAGAACGTATATAGAGATATAATAGATTCTATAAAGAGAGGTGAACAATACTATGCATAAAATGATAGGAAAAATTCTCCTGTTCATTTTATTCGTATCGGCATTCACGTTTCCGTTCTTAGAAACCGGTGCAGCAACAACTAAAGTTTATAAAGTTCCCATTGAAGACGTTGTTGAAAAAGGATTATACGCATTTTTGCAAAGGTCATTCGCAGAAGCTGAAGATGCGGATGCAAAAGCAATCATCTTGGACATCAATACACCAGGTGGCTTTACTGATGCAGCGGGGAAAATTGCTAAGCTCATGGATGAAACAGATTTAAAGGTAATCGCTTACATCAATGATGATGCTTTATCTGCGGGCGCATACTTGGCACTTCATGCAGATCAAATCTATATGTCTCCAAATGGCCGAATGGGTGCTGCACAGGTGATTGACTCTTCTGGTAATGCGGCGGATGTCAAAGCACATAGTGCCTGGGTCGCAAGCATGATAAATGCAGCGAAGTCTTCAAATCGTAACCCATTATTTGCTGAAGCCATGGCAAATCCTAAAATCGATCTTCCCGACTACCGAGCAGGTGTTGGTGAATTACTGACACTTACTGCGGATGAGGCAATGAAAGTCGAATATAGCGAAGGAACGGTGACATCCCTCAAAGAGTTGCTAAAAGAAACAGGACTCGAAAACGCAGAGATTATTTCGACGAATGAAACATTTACGGAGAGTATTGCACGTTTCGTCACGCATCCTGTCGTTATTCCGATTCTTTTGTCAATTGCTGGACTGGGATTTGTACTGGAGTTATACTCTCCGGGGTTTGGCGTAGCAGGAACTATGGCTGCCAGTTCATTAGTATTATTCTTCTACGGGCACCTGATTGCTGGACTCGCAGGCTACGAAACAATTATCTTATTTCTAATTGGAGTGGGTCTGGTAGTTGCGGAAATCTTCCTTCCGCATGGCGTTGCAGGTGTTGTTGGATCGCTCGCAATTATTGGAAGTATTATTATGGCGGGCGGCAATCCGATGTATATGGCGATATCTGTCTTAATCGCGGTTGCTATCGCTGTAACAGGGATGGTGATTATTATGAAATTTTTCGGTAAAAAATTGCACTTGCTCAACAAGATGGTATTGATGGATTCAACTGATACTGAAAGTGGCTATGTTTCTAATGTGAATAGAAAAGAACTACTTGGCCGCACCGCGCAGACATCTACAGCACTTAGACCATCCGGTGCAATAGAACTGGACGGCGAACGAATTGATGTTGTTTCCGATGGAAGCTACATTGATAAAGGAAAGAATGTTATTATTGTAAAGGTTGAAGGTTCTCGAATTGTAGTCAGGGAATCAGTAGAAAAGGGGGAAATTGAATAATGCAAGCACTTTTAGGTACAGGTAGTTTAGTTACAATCGTTATAATTGCTTTTATCGCAATTATTGTTTTGTCAGTGTTTTTCACACTCGTTCCTGTGACACTGTGGATATCCGCAATGGCAGCAGGCGTTAGAGTCAGTATTTTCACATTAATAGGTATGCGTCTTCGCCGGGTTATCCCAAGTCGAATCGTTAATCCGCTCATTAAGGCACACAAAGCGGGGCTTGAGGTTTCAATTAATCAGCTTGAAAGTCACTATCTTGCAGGAGGGAACGTTGACCGTGTTGTCAATGCTCTGATTGCTGCACACCGTGCAAATATCGAACTTACATTTGAACGTGCGGCTGCGATCGATCTAGCGGGTCGTGACGTTTTAGAGGCAGTTCAAATGTCCGTTAACCCGAAAGTTATTGAAACACCATTCATTGCCGGTGTGGCAATGAACGGGATTGAAGTAAAAGCAAAAGCTCGTATAACAGTTCGTGCAAACATTGACCGACTTGTCGGTGGTGCTGGTGAAGAGACAATCGTAGCGCGTGTTGGTGAAGGTATCATATCGACAATCGGTTCTTCAATTGACCACGCAAAAGTATTGGAAAATCCAGATATGATTTCACAAACTGTGCTAGCAAAAGGTCTTGACTCAGGTACAGCATTTGAAATCCTATCGATTGATATCGCAGACGTTGATATCGGTAAAAACATCGGTGCGGAACTTCAAACTGAACAAGCTATGGCTGATAAAAACATTGCACAGGCAAAAGCAGAAGAACGCCGTGCTATGGCAGTGGCAAATGAGCAAGAGATGAGAGCAAAAGTTGAAGAAATGAGAGCGAAAGTTGTTGAAGCCGAAGCAGAAGTTCCACTTGCAATGGCGGAATCACTACGTTCAGGTAACATGGGAGTTATGGATTACATGAACTTTAAAAATGTCCAGGCAGATACGGGAATGCGCGATTCCATCAGTAAATATGGAAAAACCGATAAAACCGACCCAGCCAAAGACTAATCCGGAAGAAACAGATTCCCGGAAAGGGGATGCACTGAATGGATAGTGGACTTATCATATTAATCATCTCTCTAGCTGTCGGGGCTTTTCTAAACGGTAAAGGAAAGAAAAACCCACCCGAAAAAGGACCCCAACCAAAGCCATTCACGGCAACAGGTCAGGCTCCAAATAGTCCGACACGTAAATTAAAAGAGATGTCAAAAGACTTGTATCGCGAATTGCAAAAAGAGATGCAGACTCAGGATGCGGAACCGCCAAGTCGCAAACTCCAAACACAACAGGAACAAACGCAACAGCGACAACTGCATCAAGAAATTGTTCTTACTACTTCCGAAACAGCACAACCTGCAAGACCTACTTCTAGTAGAAAAGAACGTGCTGATTCAACAGTTAGTCGTCATATCGAGCGTCCTGATTCTTCTGTAAGTCGTCATAGTGGAAGATTGTCGGCACATGGCGGCGTACGCCAATCTGTAGAAATTGTGGAAAAGCTTGATCTAATACCAAAAAGTCAAGATGACCTGCTTAAAGGTATTGTCTTCTCTGAAATCTTCGGTCCACCGAAATCAAAAAGATAAGCATCGACCCCCTATCCAAATCATACAATGTGGATAGGGGGTTTTATATTTTGAGAAAACTATTTAATACCGGTTCATCAATTACAATTGAGGATTTTTCATCATTACGAATCACTGGTCCTTACTCTTTGCTGAAACTTGGCCCCGATTTTGCGATTATTAGCAGCGGAGAATACAAGATTGAAGTGTCAGGGACTGACTTAACAGTTGAAACACTAACGGAGGAAGTGGCCCTTTTTACATTTACCTCCATTAGTGCTATGAACATTAAAACTGGTGAAAAACAGGAAGCTGTGTATGATGCGTAAACGGTATGCTGTTAAAGTTTCAGGTAACGGTGACCTTCCTGGATTTCTCACAAAATTGGTGACAATAGGAACAAAAATAACATCGTTATCGGTTGTTGATGGTGTTGCTCGTTTTCGGACGGATCGTAGTGGGCTTCGTAGTATCCGGCGCAATAGAAGGAATTATCGTTTGAAAGTGGCAATCTCAATTGCAGATCTTCAGTCGGGTTCATTGGTTTTTTTTTCTACAGGTCGTTTTCTTATAGCCTGTCTTATTCCGTTAGCGGCATCCTATTTCCTCTGGTCAGTAGAAATTGAATCTGATATCCCTGAAGTCGTGGATAGAATTGAGAAGAAACTTGAAAAAGGTTCAATTGTTCCGTTAAGACCTTTAGCTCTAATCCCAGATGAAGGTGAAATTCGCCGAAACCTTATGCTAGATGATCCGAATTTGTCTTGGGTTAGATTTAGACGGGTCGGTACATCGCTCACGGTTATACCCATGATTTCGCCTCCCTCAAATAACATAGTCGAAGCTGAAGAGGCCCCATCTAACCTCGTAGCGCGTACCGGGGGTGTAATTACACGTTTTGAATTGAAAAGAGGTGAACGGGTCAGTCGAGTTCATCAGACTGTAAAAGAAGGGGACGTGCTTGCTACGGGAATCCTTGAACAAGGCGATAAAACAACAATTGTAGCTGCGGACGGAGCCGTTTATGCAGATTACTGGGTTGAATATTCATTCAGCTTGCCAAAGGAAATGAAATTCCAGTTGCAAGGTGAAGAAATTGTTAAATATTCATTTAACCCTCCGTGGAAGCAGCAAGGAGAAGAGAAGTGGACTCCGCAATCTTTTATTAAAATGGAAAGACATGTGGAAGAGACTGCAGGACAGTTTGAATTGGTTAAAGGGATGGAGGAAACAGTACTAATTCCCTTACTAAAAAACAAGCTATTATCGGAATCTTTTTCAAAAGCAATAATTAAAGATGAAAATATTTTACACGTGACATTCGGTAATGATAAAGTTAGTGGGACTATATTGTTTCTGATCAATGACAATATAGCTGTTAAAAGACTGATTCCCAAGGAGACTGAGCCTATTGGATGAGCAAATGATTCAACTTCATGTTGAAGACCCTAATGAAACAGTGATGCTTCTTGGCATTTCTGACCAGAATATGAAGCTGATTGAGGAAGAACTGAACATTTCAGTATTGACCAGAGGTGACACGATTTCAATCAGTGGTGATGAAGAGAATAGGAATTCAGCAAAAGTGCTTTTGGAGCAGTTATTGAAAGTAATACGTAAAGGTACTAATATTAATCAACGAGATGTCTCGACAGCCCTAGAGATGGTGAAAAGTGGCACAATCGAATACTTTGCTGAACTGTACGATGAAGAAATTTCAAGGAATATGAAAGGAAAGGCGATTCGCGCGAAAACGATTGGTCAGCGTGAATACGTTAGTGCAGTTCGTTCGAGAGATCTTGTATTTTGTATTGGTCCAGCCGGAACCGGAAAGACATACTTAGCAGTCGTACTAGCTGTACTGGCGATGAAAACAGGATCTGCCAAAAAGATAATACTTACACGACCAGCAGTCGAGGCCGGAGAGAGTCTAGGGTTCCTCCCAGGCGACTTGAAAGAAAAAGTCGACCCGTACCTGCGTCCTCTATACGACGCCCTCCATGACGTGCTGGGAGCAGAACAGACGGATAGACTTATGGAGCGGGGAGTTATTGAAATTGCGCCCCTTGCTTATATGAGGGGACGAACACTCGACGACGCCTTTATTATTTTGGATGAAGCGCAAAATACGACAAAAGCACAGATGAAAATGTTCTTGACACGACTCGGTTTTGGTTCGAAAATGGTAATCAATGGAGACAAAACCCAAATTGACTTGCCGCGAGGCACTGAATCAGGCTTAATCGTCGCAGAAAAAATTCTAAGTAACGTAAGTGATATTCATTTCCAATATCTAGAACAAGGGGATGTCGTACGCCACCCACTCGTAGCCAAAATAATTGAAGCGTATGAACAGGAGCAGTCATAGAAAGTGACTGCTTTTTCTTTAGAATCATCGCTGCTCTAATTGTAGTCATAGAGAAGCAGGGGGAGAGATTCCAATTTTTAAGCCAATGGGGAAACTTTTTAAAACACTTAAGTTCAATTACTTGTCGCTATTTTTATTAGCGATATCAATGATACTCCTTTTTACTTTCATGTATGGGAGCGTTAAAAAAGAAACCTATGAGGTAAAACTTTTTCAAATTTCATTGGATACCATACGTTCATTAAAAACAGTAGAAGATACTGTGAAAACAGAGCAGGAAAGAGAACGCGCGGCTAATGAAGTAAATCCATACTATCAATTTTCCGAAGATGTTGTGAAAAATAGGCAAGCGATTGCAACGTCTATATTTGACTTGCTTATTGAAGTGAAAACTTCGAGTGAACCTGGAAAAACTGAAACAGAAGCGCCAACTAAGTCCGCCAAAGAACAACTCCCGACTATGCGGGCTAAACTTGCGAGCCTGGAAAAGGAAGAACCTGGACTGCGCTTGAGTGATGATGCCCTTACCAGTCTCTTAGCACAAAACACAGAGACATTGCAAAATATGCAGAAAATACTTGTCAATGTTATTGGGGAGGAATTATCGAAACCTGTCAGGACTTCAGATTTGTCGACTGTACGCGACGAAGTCGAACGGGAAATTCGACTTACGGAAGCGGTTCCGTCTTCTGTCTTACAAACACTAATTGCGATTAGCAAATCCCTTATTGTTGAGACAGAATCGATTAACGAAGATATGACGAAGGCACGGATCGTACAAGCTAAGGAATCTGTAGAGCCTACACGTATTTTACAAGGGCAAGTAATTGTACGTGAAGGCCAAGTTATCGATAAAGAAGTATATAGGCAATTGGAGCTTGCAGGTGTGTTGTCAAACCAGTCATCCATGAAGCCATTGGTTGGCCTGATTATCTTTGTTGTAATTATCGGTGCAATCATTTATATGCACTTTGGATCTTGGAACGAAAATAGAGTAACAAAAAGAAAAGCATTACTTATTGCGCTAACAGTCTTTTTTCTATTAGTAGTCATTATGAAGTTACTATCGCTAATTGGAAAGGATTTTGATGTCCTTCTCGCATTTCTATTCCCAACAGCCCTTGCACCAATGTTAATGAAGCTGTTAACCAATGAACGTCTTGCGATATTGTCAACAATCATCACGGCTGCAACTGCGGGAATAATTCTTCAGGAAGGTTATGCAGCAATCATTCAAATGGAAGTTGCATTATACATACTTTTCGGCGGTATTGTGAGCTTATATTTGCTTGGTAATGGTGGGAGACGTTCGAATATTTTACGGACAAGTCTTGGGGTATCCGTTTCTAATATGATGTTTATCGCATTTTACCTCTTGATGACACAGTCTTCTTATGATTTGACGGAGCTAGTCTATTATGTGATAGCGGCAATTGCTTCTGGTATTTTATCTGGAGCACTTACAATCGGCCTCATGCCATTTTTTGAGTCTGCCTTTCGATTGTTGTCCGACATGCGTCTAATCGAATTATCGAATCCAAATCATCCATTGTTGAAAAAGGTTTTGACCGAAACACCAGGTACTTATCATCATAGTGTTATGGTTGCCAATCTGGCTGATGCAGCGTGCGAATCGATTGGAGCGAATGGACTTCTTGCAAGAGTCGGGAGTTATTATCACGACATTGGCAAGACCATCAGACCGGGCTTTTTTATAGAAAATCAGCTTGCTGGACAAAATCCTCATGATGCTCTACCACCGGAGAAAAGTAGGGACATTATTATCGCCCATGCGGAAGATGGTGCAAAGCTGCTTGAAAAGCACAAGATGCCAGCTGAAATCATCGATATCGCCCGTCAACATCACGGTACGAGTACATTAAAGTATTTTTACTTTAAAGCGAAGGAATCTGGTATGGATGTTACGGAGGAGGAATTTCGGTATTCGGGTCCTAGACCGCAAACAAAAGAAATTGCAATAATATCAGTAGCTGACAGTGTTGAAGCAGCAGTACGTTCGATGAAAGAACCCACTCCACAAAAAATAGCAGCACTTGTAAAATCGATTGTTAATGATAAATTAAATGATGGCCAATTCGATGAATGTGATCTTTCAATGAAAGAATTAAAGACAGCTGAAAGAGTTATTTGCGAAACATTGAATGGGATATTCCACAACCGTATTGAATATCCAAAGTGAGTTTGAAAGGAGTGTCAGAGAATGCTGGAAATTTATTTTGAAGATGAAACTAAAAAAGTAGATAAAGAAACAGAAGACTTGATAAGGGAATTGCTAAGCCATGCTTCAGTAGAAGAAGGTTTGACTGGAGAAATAGAATTGGCTGTAACATTCATGACAGATAAGGAAATACAAGAAGTGAATTCTGAATATCGTGGTAAAAATGTTTCGACGGATGTACTTTCATTTGCTCTTGAAGAGATGACGGAAGGCGAAATTGCAATAATTCCGATAGAAGGCATGCCGACCGTATTAGGTGATATACTTATATCAGTGGAAACAGCTGGTAGGCAAGCAGAAGAGTATGGGCACGATTTTCATCGTGAAATCGGTTTTCTAGCATTGCATGGTTTTTTGCATCTGCTAGGGTACGATCATATGACAGAAGTTGACGAAGCTAAAATGGTCGGCAGGCAGAAAGAGATTCTCGCATCATTCGGACTTGAGAGGTGAATACTCGATGCGGAAGTTTTTGCTATCATTCGTCTACGCGTGGAATGGAATCCGTCACGGTATACTAGTAGAACGAAATGCTAAATTGCATTTATTTTCCGCTATTATTGTCGTGTCTGCAGGAGTACTGACTGGATTGTCACAATACGAATGGTTTATCATTCTCATTTTGATTGGCGGGATGCTCGCACTTGAAATGTTGAATTCGGCGGTGGAACGTGTTGTTGATCTTGTAACAGATACGCGCCATCCGCTTGCTAAACAGGCGAAAGATCTTGCTGCGGGTGCTGTGCTAATATACGCAATGATTAGTGCATTAATCGGGTTGATTATTTTTTTACCGAGATGGTTTAACTAAATTGAAGAGGTGTTTTTATGGATGTAGAACAATTATTAAATGAGTCGAAAAAAGCACGTGAAAAAGCGTATGTACCATACTCGAAGTTTCCGGTCGGGGCTGCACTTTTGACTGACGATGGAACAATTTATCACGGTTGTAATATTGAAAACTCTGCATACAGTATGACGAATTGCGCGGAAAGAACGGCATTTTTTAAAGCGGTTTCCGATGGTGTACGGACGTTCAAAGCACTTGCGGTAGTTGGAGATACGCAAGGTCCAATCTCCCCGTGCGGAGCATGCAGGCAAGTCATAGCTGAATTTTGTGATGGCGCAATGCCTGTATATCTGACAAACTTAAATGGGGACGTAGAAGAAACAACGGTAGCAAAATTGCTTCCGGGCGCATTTTCCAAGGAGGATCTTTCATATGCAGCAAAACAATAATAAGTTTAAGTCAGGGTTCATATCGATTATTGGCCGCCCTAATGTTGGTAAATCAACATTTCTAAACCATGTAGTCGGTCAGAAAATTGCCATCATGAGCGACAAACCCCAGACAACACGCAATAAAGTGCAAGGGGTTGTTACAACAGATGAATCACAAATAATATTCATTGACACTCCAGGAATTCATAAGCCAAAGCATAAGCTTGGTGATTTCATGGTGAAAACTGCTCGTAACACGTTAAAAGAAGTAGATATAATCATGTTCATGGTTAATGCTGACGAAGCGATTGGCCGCGGTGATCGATTCATCATTGACTTACTTGAAAACTCGGAGACACCCGTGTTTTTAATCATCAATAAAATTGACCTAGTACACCCAGACGAGTTGTTTAAAATTATCACAACTTATACTTCCGAATTCGATTTCGCTGAAATTGTTCCAATTTCAGCTTTAAACGGTAATAATGTGGATCGTTTGCTAGAAACGATGACGAAGTACTTACCTGAAGGGCCCAAATATTACCCTGATGATCAAGTAACGGATCATCCTGAGCGATTTATTATTTCTGAATTAATTCGCGAAAAAGTATTACATCTAACGAGAGAAGAAATTCCACATTCCATAGCTGTTGTTATTGAAAAGATTGAACGCGAGGAATCACGTGAAATGGTTAACGTAATGGCAACGATTGTCGTTGACCGCGATTCTCAGAAAGGCATTGTTATCGGTAAAAAAGGTGCATTGCTTAAAGAAATCGGCACGAAAGCTAGATATGATATTGAAATGTTACTCGGTTCAAAAGTATTTCTTGAGTTGTGGGTTAAAGTGCAAAAAGATTGGCGTAATAAGCCAGGTCAACTGAAAGAATTCGGTTTCAGGGACGATGAGTATTAAGAAATGAGCTGCATAAGTTGACAAAGAGGTGATTGCTTCGCTGAACAAATGGGAAGGAATCATTTTAAGAGGCATTCCGTATGGCGAGTCCAACAAAATTGTTACGCTGTTCACACGTGAAGGCGGTAAAATGACGGCAATGGCGCGTGGTGCGAAGAAACCGGCTAGCAGGCTAGCAGCAGTCACACAACCCTTCACACACGGTTCATTTCTGATTCGAACTGGCAGGGGAATGGGGACGCTTGAACAGGGTGAACCACTCGACTCAATGCGGCATATTCGAGAAGACTTGGAAGCAACGGCCTATGCCAGTTATATTGTCGAATTGATTGATAAGCTTACTGAAGATAATGAACGTATCGTGGGGATATATGGATTGTTATATGATGCGCTTCACGCAATTAACGAACAATATGACCCCGAAGCGATTGCGTTATTCGTTGAGTGGAAAATGTTGCCGATAGCTGGCATTCATCCAGTTCTCCATCAATGTGCAAACTGCGGAGCGACAGAGGGAGAGTTTGCATTTTCCTTTATGCAAACCGGTTTTATCTGCCACAGATGCTTCCAGGTAGACAAATTTGCAACCCGAATTACACCAAGTCAATTAAAACTGATTCGGACATTTTATACAGTCCCCATCAATCGAGTTGGTAATTTGACATTGAAAAAGACAACGAAAGAATTCATGAAAAAACTTGTTCGTACAATTTACGATGAGCAAGTGGGAATTCGTTTGAAGTCGAGATCATTCCTCGATCAGCTAGATTCGACACCCGAACTATTGCCCAGAAAAGAAAAACCTAAAGAAGAAAGCGAATAACTTTCTGAAATAGAAACCCCGAATTCTGGACTCTTTTAACTAGAGCCTGAATTCGGGGTTTATTATCGGTAAAAAGATTCACTCATTGATCACTCGTACTGTTCCATAATAACGTTGGCATTTTGAAATTTAAATTTCAAAATTGCCCTCAGCAAGCATACTGAATTCGGGACCCTTTAGTGCGAATTTTATAGGGTCACCACTTTCAACGTAAAACGCGACATACTACTTTGTACTAGCAGATAAATAGGTGAATATAGCTGCAAAATGTCCCAATGTATTTAGGATAATAGACTTGCCATTATTCGTCTTGGCGTAAAAGTAGTTTCAGGAGTCTATTGTAAACGTTAAAAATTCATTGCGACCTTTGATATTTACATAGTAAATCTCTATACTGATACGAATAGAGCATCAAGTTAATGTGAAGGAAAGTAATAAAAGGGGGCAGCGTATTTTTGAAATACATAAAAATAATTTCGCAAATCGTAATTTTATATGGTTTTGTCCTAATCGGTAACTGGTTAAGAGACTTCCTGCACTTACCACTTTCAGGAAGTATAATCGGTCTTTTATTATTACTGGCAGCTCTTTCATTAAAAATATATAAGCTTGAATGGATAGAATCGGGTGCTTACTTTCTTTTAGCTTATTTGCCACTATATTTTATCCCTGCAACTGTCGGTGTGATGAATTATGGGCATGTTTTTGCAGGAATTGGTTTTTTGTTAATTCCAATTACCATAGTTAGCACGCTATTGGCGATGTGGGTTTCCGGCACTACAAGTCAATCCCTGGCTCGTAAATCTGCAAAAAGTAAGGAGCAGGTTTCATGCGAATAATAATGCTTTCTATTCTGTTTTTGGTACTAACCCTCGCTATATATCTTGTGATGAATTTCGTATTTGTTAAATTTCGCAGAGTGTTCCTAATCCCAATCCTGACAACAACAATAGGAATCATATTGGTACTAGTGCTTTTCAAAGTTCCTTATGAAACATATATGCTTGGTGGAAAGTGGGTGGATTTGCTTTTGGGACCCGCGATTGTAGCATTGGCAATTCCTTTATATAAACAAAGGGAATTGATAAAAAAATACATGCTTGCGATCCTTGGTGGTATTTCGGTCGGTGCTGTTGTTGGCATGTTAAGTGGAGTAATATTTGTTAAACTAGCTGGTTTCTCAAAGGAAATCGTCATGTCATTATTACCAAAATCGATTACAACACCTATCGCTATTCAAATTTCTTCAACACTTGGCGGTGTTCCTTCGTTAACCATCGCTTTTGTAATGATTGCAGGTTTCACTGGAATCATAATTGGACCGGCGTTGATGAAATGGACGCACATTGATACAACAATTGGCCGAGGAATTGCATTAGGGACGGCTGCTCACGCACTGGGAACTTCGAAAGCAATCGACTTCGGTGAGGAGGAAGCATCCTACAGCTCCCTTGCTATGACACTTTCGGCAATTATCGGTTCTGTCATAGGTCCGATTGTGGCTTGGATGTTTTATTGAAGGATAATAAGAATCAAAAGAGTGTATGTTAGGGAAAGGAATTCTTTTTTAAAGTCCATTTCCCATCAATCACAGTATTGTAGTATCTAGTAAATAGGAAATGTTGAATAAATGGTCTAGTTCACAGAAAAACTCACAAACCGGAGGTACCTATGTTTTTTATGGAAGCAAAACGTATTATTGTTGTTATTTTTGGTTCGTTATTAGTTGCAATATCACTTAACTTCTTTTTAATTAATGCAAATGTTTACGCGAGTGGATTTGCTGGGGCTGCGCAGCTAGCTTCTAGTTTGTTTGAAGATTATACGGATTTTAGCATTAGTACGGGAATCTTGCTGTTATTATTTAATATTCCTGTCTTTATTTTAGGATGGTACAAAGTAGGAAAAGGATTTACCATTTATAGCATTATTTCCGTTATATTTGCTACTATCTTTTTGGAAATATTACCTGTAATCTCAGTGTCCGATGATATTATTTTAAATGCAGTAATTGGTGGGGTAATTGCTGGCGTAGGTGTCGGATTATCCTTAAAGTTGGGTGCATCTACTGGCGGTATGGATATTGTTGCAATGTTTTTATCACGATTACAAGACAAGCCAATCGGCACTTATTTTTTAATTCTTAACGGGGTTATTATTGTTATGGCTGGTATTCTATATGAGCCTGAAAATGCCTTATATACGATGTTAGCGTTGTATACTACGACAGCCGTTATTGACATGATCCATACACGTCATGAAAAAGTAACAGCAATGATTGTTACAGTTAAAGCAGATGAATTACAGCATGCAATTCATCAAAAAATGGTGCGCGGAATTACGATTATTCCTGTAAAAGGGGCATATACAAAAGAAGATAAAAATATGATGTATTTGGTCATTACACGTTATGAATTATATGATTTGGAAACAATTATTAAAGAGGTAGATCCAAAAGCATTTACAAACATTGTACAGACTGTTGGCGTTTTTGGGTTTTTTAGACGAGAAGGCGAAGTAATTAATAAGTAAAGCGGGTATTACGTCAATCGAAGAGATAACTTTCATACAAAAAGGATGGCTAAGATTACCTTAGCTGTCCTTTTTAATATTTGAAACTGATAGTCATTAAGAGCAAAATATAATACAGGAAAGATTTCTTGCTTTTTTTATTTAGCTGATATATACTTCAATTAATGATTAGTTAATTGTTAATTGAAAGGAAAGTTTTTGATTTTAAGCATTGATAAATAGATAGTTATCTGTTAAACAGCAATGGGCGTCGCTAAGGAAAAAATGAAGTCTAATCGACAGTTGGTTTATAAGCAAAGGAGATGAAATTGGATGTCAAAATTTAAAACAGAAGAAGAAGCACTACAACATTATGATTCGAGTCAGTACAGAACGCCGGATGGGTATACAAGTGATATTGCGATATTTACATTACTCCGAAATGAGGAATCGACTGTTGGAAGTGATTCGACTTCTATTCACTCATTAGCTTTGATGTTGATTAAACGGGCAGAGTTCGATGCTGAAGGTGAACCTAACATCGAAGGCGGAAAATGGGCTTTACCAGGAGGGTTTATCCATCCAGAAGAAACAGCATACGAAGCGGCTAAGCGGGAACTGAAAGAAGAAACAGGTGTAGATGGTATTCACATCGAACACTATGGTGTGTATGACAAATTAGGTAGAGATAAACGCGGATGGATAATATCTAATGCTCATTACGCAATTGTACCTGAAGAAAACGTTGAAAATATGGAAGCTTCTGATGATGCTGAAAATGTTCAATTATTTACGATAGATGAAGTCTTTACGTTAGATTTGGCTTTTGATCATTACCAAGTGATTAAAGATGCTTTGGAAGCCGTTCGAAAAGATGTATTTCAAACAACGGTGGTTAAAAACTTTTTAACCGAGGAATTCAAGTTGGAAGATTTACGCCAAGTGTTGCTTGCGATTATTAATGACCCTGTTGTGAATAGTAAGCCTGGGTTCTTTAGAAAAGCACCAAGTCTGCCTTTTATCGTAGCTGCGTTAGATAAAAATCATGTACCTAAAACAGCAGAACCAACGAGCACTACCAAACGACCAACAAAATTATATCGATTTGTAGATGTAGACATTACCCCTTCGATTTGGCGCTAAATTTGTGAATGGGGTATGTACCTGAACTTGTGAATCAATAAAATATGGATGCCTCCTGTTGCAGGCAGTAAGGTGTCCAAAATCTATAGTTTTTTATTTTTCAGTATAACAATTAACAAATTTGTAATTGTTAATTTAAATTAAAACTAAAGGAGTGTGTTGAAAATGATGAAAACTAAATTTGAGGAAATCGTTGATGTTTCAAGGGTTGGAAGTGAGAATACGAAGGGATTAAATGAATTAATGCTCCTTGCGAATGCGGAGAAAATGGCACCTTCAAGAGAAGATGTTGAAAGAGTATTGTTCATAGGGATTGATATTCAAAATGACTTTATGGAAAACGGAGAACTAGGTGTCCCAAATTCCCATAAGGATGTTGAACGTGTAACTAAGTTCCTTTATCAAAACCTAGATAAGGTGACAACGATTGCCTTGTCGTTAGATACACATCAAATGCATCAAATATTCCATCCGAGTTGGTGGGTAGATGCAGAGGGAAATCATCCTGTTCCATTTACAGTCATCACAACAGAAGATGTTGAAAAAGGAAAGTGGATGGCTGTAGAAAAACAAAAAGAAAGCTTGGCGTACATTATTCACTTAGAGCGTTTAGGGAAAAAACAATTGTTGATATGGTCTTATCATTGCATTGAAGGGACCCATGGCGCCGCCTTAGAAGGTCAGTTTTCGAATATGGTTCACTTTCATTCTGTGGTACGGCAGTCCAGCATACAAAAAATTGTGAAAGGGCAAGATCCATTAAGCGAAATGTACGGAATCATTCAGCCGGAGTATGCCAAAACAGACGGAACAAATTATGCGTTTCTTCAATCCCTACTCGCTTACGATAAAATTGTTATCGCTGGGGAAGCAAAATCTCACTGTGTATTGGAATCCGTTCGGCAGATAGTTGAGTACTACGGAGACAAGCATGAATTGCCATCAAAGATTTATTTGTTAGATGACTGCATGAGTCCCATCCCTGGATTCGAAGTATCAACAGAGCATGCATTTAAAGAACTTCAAAAGAATTATGGCATTCATATTGTGAAATCAACCGAATTTATGTTGTGAAAACGAACAAAACACGGCTGTTTGTATAATAAAAGAAGTGGCACTGTTAAAGAGACGGTGCGGTTTAGTAGTAATCAATGAACCCTTATAGAGGAGGAGAATTCAATGACTAAAAAGTACTCAGATGATGGGTTAGCACTACACACGGATCTGTATCAAATTAACATGACGGAAACGTATTGGGAAGATGGCATACACAACAAACGGGCGGTGTTTGAACTCTATTTTCGCAAGTTGCCTTTTGAAACGGGTTACGGTATTTTTGCAGGATTGGAACGAATCATTGAATTCATTAAAGAATACCGTTTCACCGATAGTGATATTGCTTATTTACGTGAAGAATTGGGTTATGCAGAAGACTTCCTGACCTATTTGCAATCGGTGCGCTTTAATGGAACGATTCGAGCAATGAAAGAGGGAGAATTGGTTTTTGCGAATGAGCCGATTCTACAAGTCGAAGCAAGTTTGGCAGAGGCTCAGTTGATAGAGACAGCGCTCTTAAATATTGTGAATTACCAAACACTCATTGCGACGAAAGCAGCACGTATCAAACAAGTGGTAGGAGAACAAACCGTAATGGAATTTGGAACGAGACGTGCACATGAATTAGATGCGGCGGTGTGGGGAACAAGAGCGGCTTATATTGCTGGGTTTTCTGCAACGAGTAATGTAAGAGCCGGTAAGATGTTTGGCATCCCTGTTTCTGGAACACACGCACATTCAATGGTTCAGGCGTATAAAGATGAATACAAAGCATTTCATAAATACGCTCGTCGTCATAAAGAGTGTACGTTTTTAGTGGATACCTTTGATACGTTGCGATCTGGTGTTCCGATAGCGATTCAAGTTGCGCAAGAACTGGGAGATAGCATTAATTTTAATGCGATTCGTTTAGATAGCGGCGACTTGGCTTACTTATCAAAGGAAGCTAGAAAAATGTTAGACAAAGCAGGATTCAGTAAAACAAAAATCGTTGCTTCCAACGACTTAGATGAAAAAACCATTATGAACTTGAAGGCACAAGGAGCGAAAGTTGATATGTGGGGTGTCGGAACAAAAGTGATTACCGCATTTGACCAACCTGCTCTGGGTGCTGTTTATAAATTGGTGGCGATTGAGGATGAAAACGGTAATATGGTTGACACAATAAAAATATCTGGAAATCCTGAGAAAGCAACGACTCCAGGATTGAAGAAAGTGTATCGTATTGTGAACACGGTGAATAATCGTGCCGAGGGTGATTACATTGCTATGATGGATGAGAATCCGCAAGTGGAAGAAAAATTAAAAATGTTTCACCCGATTCATACGTTTATCTCAAAGTTTGTGACGAACTTTGAAGCGATCGAATTACACCAAGACATTTTTGTAGAGGGAGAGCTTGTATATGCATCTCCATCTATACAGGAAATTCAAGTGTTTGCTAAAAACAATTTAAACCTCCTGTGGGATGAATATAAGCGCACCTTGAATCCAGAACAGTATCCCGTAGATTTAAGTCAGAAATGTTGGGATAATAAAATGAGAAATATTCGTGAGGAACAAGAAAAAGTACAGGAGCTGAATAGCTAGAGAAGCTTCAAGACATAAGGGAAATAGTAATGGATAGGGTTGAGGGGCAAGGGTGATCCCTTGCCCTCCATGCATGTTGATAGGTTTCATAAGGATACCTCGCTTTATGATTGAGAATGTTCGTTCTTAAGTATACAATTTAACAGAAATTCTAATAGAGTGATCAACACCTTTCACGGCTGCTCGGTACATTTATCTAAAATAGAAAAAAATACACCATCTAGTGAAAGATGATGTGGGTTCGAGAAAATTGTTGTATAAAGTTTTTAGTCACATGAAATTTTCTTCGAGGTTACATTCCGTCAATCGACGAGTATATCCGCTTTTCGTAATGCTTCTTCGGCATTTTTGATTTGGTCTTCATTGTCCGCGACGATTGTGTGCAAGTGAATTCCATCTTCAGATAACTTGGATAAGTAATTGGCTTCAGACTCTCTTATACGATTGATGAACTCTTTCACTTCATTCCGATTTGAAACCATGATAGAAGCACTCAAATCACCATAGACAGGATGCTCAATTTTGACGTCTTTCACAGTAATGCCATTATCGACAAGAATATTAAGTTCTTCCATCGTTTGATCAGAAGTATGCTTGCAAACAATCGTTTTTTCAATTCTCCCAAGGGTTTCCTGAGCCTGTATATAAATATATCCTCGACTTGTAGCAACAATAGGTTCATTTTTTGCTTTTAACAAAGTTATATCTCCGACGATTACTTGTCTACTGACATTAGTCATTTCTCCAAGTGTTCTTCCTGTAATGGGTTTTGCAGCTGACCTCAATGTATCAATGATTTGCTGCCGACGTTCTTCTCCTAATACTTTTTCATTATCTTTCATCATAAAACCTCCTCGCAATGCCATTTTAACATATTGTAAGTCTGAATCACTTTCGCTTGAATTGTTCCACAACTCTGAGAAGTGAGCTAGTTAAAGAGGATACTGTTCCGTCGGTTGTGCTGGCCCCAAATGAAATTCGGATAAATCCTTTTGCTGTTTGTGCATCAATTCTTAAGGCCATCATTGCTTTTGATGATTGCTGTTGACCTATTTGGCATGCGCTTCCAGTTGATATCGCAAAACCGAGCCGATTTAGCTCCAGCATCATAAGTTGTCCTTCTAAATCTTTTACACCCAATCCAATAATTTGAGGGAGTTGAAAAGTCATATCTTTTGATTCGTAGATTGTAAATAGCTCTGGATATTTTTTTATTTCATCCAGTAAAAGAGCTCGGAAATGGACGTGTTTTTCAACGTCATAGGCATTTTTTGAGCAAAGTTTGGCGGAAGTCACAAAAGCAGCTATTCCCGGTACATTAACGGTTCCGCCCCTGAATCCGGATTCGTGAACAAACCCTGGAAAGACAGGAATAATTCGGTACCGCGGATTGATGTAAACTGCACCGACACCTTTTGGACCATATACTTTATGACTGGAAACGGTTAAGCTGTCAACAATTTTCGCGATTGGTGTAATATCCATCTTACCGAATGACTGAACGCAGTCACTATGGAGAAGGGTAGTGCGTCCGGAAATTAATTCGGTAATCTGTTCAAGAGGTTGAATTGTACCTAGTTCAGGATTGATATGCTGGATGCTGACCAATATCGTATCATTTTGAAGCGCTTTTTCGAATAAATCAAGATTGACACGACCGTTTTCATCAAAAGGAACAACTGTTACCGTAAATCCGTCCGCTTTCAAATATTCCAGTGCGGAATCTACAGATGGATGCTCTCCTGCTGATGTAATGATATGACTACCTTGATGCCGATTTGCCTTAGCAAGAGAGACGATCGAAAGGACATTACTTTCTGTACCACCTGAAGTGAAATAGATTCCGGCTGTATTCACCCCTAGCAATTCAGCAAATTCTTTGCGACATAGTGCCAGCATGTTTTGCGCTTCACCACCAACCTCATGCAAGCTACTTGTATTTCCATAACACTCCTGTGAAAGTTTCAAGTAAACGTATGCTGCATCTGGGTGTAACGGTGTAGTAGCCGCGTAATCGAAATAATGCATAATAGATTCCTCCAAGTTAACTAATAAATTCATCTTGTCATAGTTTGCATAATGTGTAAAGATAGGTGTCAAGACAACGGTAGTTAAAGGAGGATAAAGGTGAACTCATACAGTTGTATTATTGTCGGAAGCGGAATATCCGCATTACAGTTGGCAAATGAATTGGCTGGCGACGCGCGAGTACTAATCATCACTAAATCTATGAAACGCTCGAGCAATTCTTATCGTGCTCAAGGCGGCATTGCCGCAGCGCTAAGTAGTGAAGATACATCAGCTTCGCATTATCAAGATACAATCGCAGCCGGCTGTCAATTCCAAAACAGTGATGAAGTACATGAACTTGTCAAAAACGGACCTTCACTTATTCAGGCTTTGATGAGAAAAGGACTTCAGTTCGATACAGATTCGTCTGGACAATTGGAACTTGGATTAGAAGGCGCACATAGCCTAAATCGGATTGTTCATTGCGGAGGGGATGCGACTGGTAAACATGTCGTGGACCATCTAATCAGCTCACTCGGAAGAAATGTTGAAATAGTGGAAAACCGTTTCGTATATGAATTAATTGTTCATCCTCTGACAAAGTCATGTATTGGTGTCAAAGCAAAAAACCAGTTTGGACATAATGAAACGTATTACGCTGATCACATCGTGTTGGCAACAGGCGGAATAGGTGGATTATATTCATATACTTCGAATGATTCATCTGTCACTGGGGATGGACTTGCAGTTGCCTATCGTGCGGGGGCAGAAGTAAAGGACATGGAATTCATTCAATTTCATCCGACGCTGCTGTATATCAACGGAAAAACAGAGGGGTTGATATCGGAAGCGGTTCGTGGGGAGGGGGCGAAACTCATAAATGCAAACGGGACTTTGATAATGAGAGGAAAGCATCCTCAGGAAGATCTTGCACCGCGGCATTTAGTAGCGAAGGAAATATATCAGCGGCAAGTTGCTGGTCAAGATGTCTATCTGGACATTCGAATGATTTCCCGATTTAAAGAGAAATTTCCTACAATCACAGGAATGTGTCAGGAAAACGGTATTTCTTTGGCTAGTGGGAAACTGCCTGTCGCACCAGGTTGTCATTTCCTCATGGGGGGAATTGTCGTGGATTCGGTCGGGAAAACGTCAATTGAAGGATTGTATGCCATAGGAGAAACAGCTTGTACGGGTGTTCACGGTGCGAATCGTCTCGCTAGCAACTCTTTGTTAGAAGCGCTTCATTACGGAAATAAATTAGCCAAGTATTTGAATGAACTGCCAGATAAGAACTGGCAACAACCGATCTACATGGAGGCGACTGCCATGCAATCTTCAATTTATATATCCTTGCCGGAAAAAGATAAACTGCGTGCGGAAATGATGGCTAAAGCAGGCATTGTTAGAACAAAAGCGGACCTTCAGCAGCTAACTAATTGGCTGGATAGCTTTGAGCAGCCGTATTTAGCGAACTTACAAGTTGATGAGTGGAGCACTGAACAAATTCAGCGACTATTTATGCTTCAAATTGCGAAGTTGATCACAACTGGCGCTTTGCAACGAGAAGAAAGCAGAGGCGCACATAACCGAGAAGATTATCCGCAAGAGGATGAACGATGGGCTAAACTCCATATTGTCCAATCGAAAAATGGAATTGAAATGAGGGAGCGAAAACATGAACATCATCAAGTTGAAATCCATGCTTGAACAGTTTTACATAGAAGACATCGGTGACGGCGATCTCTCCAGTGATTATCTATTCCCAAAATCTTTAAAGGGTGAATTGTCATTTATCGCAAAAATGGATGGCATCTTTTGTGGCAATAATGTCATTGAATATGGATTACAGGTTGTAGATGACACTCTTACAGTCGTTTGTCATCTGGAAGATGGAGATCCGATTAAGCGGGGGACTGTTATTGCGACTGCTTCGGGAAGAATTGGTAGTTTGTTAAAAAGTGAAAGAGTTATTTTGAACTTGATTCAGCGGATGAGCGCTATTGCTACTGAGACAAACAGGGTAGTGCAAAAAATTAGCGGGACAGGTACAAAGGTAGTCGATACACGTAAAACTGTACCCGGTTTACGCATGCTTGATAAGTATGCAATCCGTATCGGTGGTGGATTCAATCACCGTAATGGGCTTTATGATGCTGTTATGTTGAAAGATAATCATCTAGCATTCGCTGGGTCCATCTCAAAAGCAGTTAAAACAGTAAGGGCGGCAATCGGCCATACCGTGAAAATCGAAGTTGAAATTGAGTCATTCGAGCAATTGCAAGAAGCCGTGGAAGCTAAAGCGGATATTATTATGTTTGATAATTGTTCTCCTGAAATGATAAAAGAATGGAAGAAATCAGTTCCAGGATCAATCATTACAGAAGCATCTGGCATGATTACGAATGAAACAATCCGTGCTTATGCGGAATCTGGAGTGGACTATATTTCACTAGGTTATTTAACACACTCAGTTAAAGCGTTAGATATTAGCGCAAATGTACTAATAGAAACTCATTAAGGGGGAATCGATTTGTCAATTTTACAATACTTTGAAAAAGAAAAGAGCGGTACATTACCAGAATTTTACCGGGAAATGACACGTGAACAAATGGAAATGCGTATTGTTGAAATCAAACAGCATCTTGGCGATAAACTACTTATCCCAGGACATCATTACCAAAAAGATGAAGTCATTCAGTTTGCTGATATATCCGGTGATTCACTTCAACTTGCACAGCTTTGCGCTGACAATCAAAAAGCGGAGCATATCGTATTTTGTGGTGTCCATTTCATGGCGGAAACGGCCGATATTTTAACAAGTGAACATCAGAAAGTATACTTACCCGACATGCGAGCAGGTTGTTCAATGGCTGATATGGCCGATATATTTCAGACAGACCGTGCGTGGACAGCGTTAGAAAAGATGTTCGGAGAATCAATTGTACCATTGACATATGTCAACTCGACAGCAGCCATTAAAGCTTTCGTTGGTAAAAACGGTGGTGCAACGGTAACGTCATCCAACGCACATAAAATGGTGAAATGGGCGTTTACGCAAAAGGAGCGCATTTTGTTTTTACCGGATCAGCATTTGGGGAGGAATACAGCCTTTGATATCGGGGTGTCACTTGAGCAGATGGCTGTATGGGATCCTATTCATGACAAACTCGAGTATGATGGAGATTTTGAAGACGTTAAAGTGATTTTATGGAAAGGGCATTGTTCCGTTCATGAAAACTTCACTGTCAAAAATATCGAGGATGTCCGTACAAATGACCCTGCTATAAAGATCATTGTCCATCCGGAATGTTCACGTGAAATTGTCGCTCTTGCTGATGATAATGGTTCAACGAAATATATTATCGACGCAATCGAAAACGCTTCCCCGGGAAGTAAATGGGCAATTGGGACAGAAATGAATCTAGTCAATCGTTTAATCCGCAATCATCCAGATAAACACATCATTTCGCTCAATCCGCAAATGTGTCCATGTTTAACAATGAATCGTATCGACCTCCCGCATCTGCTGTGGGGTTTGGAGAGTATTGTCAATGGGGAAGAGATAAACGTGATTGAAGTCGATGCAGAAACGTCACTGTATGCTATTAATGCACTGGACCGGATGTTGGAAAGAGCATAATGAATAACGAAGAGACACCTTATGTATTTGGGTGTCTCTTTTTTTTCAATTGCTGGCAGAAATGAGACGATTCATGGGTGAGACCTAAGAATAGCGGAAAAACCAAATCATAATATCGAAAGAGTCGGAAAACACATTGAACTCCGTAAGCATGTATGTGAAAATAGTAAATAACCAATCAGTCAATTACTTTTCCCGATTTATTCACCAAACAAATCGACACTCGATGCAACAGCGACTTTGTTTTCATTCATGAATGCTATTGTTGCGGGATTATCCGTAAAAGAAAAGGATAGATTTGAAATAAGGCAGAAGACCAATAAGCGCTAACAAGTGATTTTTTATTTATAGAGGGAGCGGATTGAAAGTGAAAAACACATTACTTGAAGTGGAACCAATCATTGTAGAAGTGTTCCAACATTTACATACACATCCTGAAATCAGTTGGAAGGAAGTAGAGACGACAAAGTATTTACAGCAACTGCTTGAAAAAGAGGGCTTTCAGGTGGAGACGTTCGAGGATTCAACGGGACTCGTCGTCACTGAAGGGTCAGGGGAGTATTGTGTAGGGCTTCGCACGGATATCGATGCTTTATGGCAAGAAGTGAATGGCATTTATCAGGCGAATCATTCATGCGGACACGACGCGCATATGTCGATAGCAGTCGGTACGATGCTAGTTTTGAAAAAGCTAGGATATCCGAAAACAGGTCGACTAAAAGGGATTTTTCAACCGGCTGAGGAAAAGGGGACAGGGGCTTTAGCATTTGTGGAAAAAGGTGTTGTAGATGATGTCGATTATTTATACGGTGTCCATCTACGCCCTATTCAAGAAATCGGTCATGGCTACTCGGCGCCGGCTATTATTCATGGTTCTGCAAAAATGATCAAAGGGTCTATCAGCGGAACGGATGCACATGGAGCTAGACCGCATCTAGGGCAAAATGCCATTGAAGTGATGGCGTTACTCGTGCAAGCAATACATACTATCCATGTCGATCCCATGGTTCCACATTCGGCTAAAATGACAATGTTCCAGGCGGGCGGAGAGTCGGCGAATATCATTCCAGGAAATGCAGTGTTCAGTTTGGATATACGAGCCCAGACGAACCCAGTCATGGATAAAGTGATGGAACAAGTAAAGAAAGCGATTCACTCGGTTGCAGAGCTTTCCGGTGTTACTATCAATTATGAAGTTATCGCTGAAATAGCGGCTGCAGAAGTGAATGAAAATGCGGTCGATATGATGGCTAAAGCAATAACGGAAACAGTCGGAGTAGACTATCTGGCGGCACCCATTGTTACACCTGGGGGAGAAGATTTCCACTACTACACGTTAAAACGTCCAAACGTTAAATCAACAATGCTAGGTCTTGGCTGTGACTTATCACCGGGTCTCCATCATCCAGACATGACCTTTAATCAAGATAGTATACTCACTGGAATAGAAATTCTCGTTCGAACGGTTATCCATTCGTTTGAAGAATTAGAAAGAAGGAACCCAAAATGACCGTTGTTATCCGGGAACTGACTACAATTGAAGATATAAGGCTTGTGCAACCTCTAGAACAATTAGTTTGGGGTGCATATGCAATTCCTGTCCACCAAACATTTACTGCCGCAAAAAACGGTGGGTTAGTCATTGGGGCTTTTTCGGGGAATGAAATCGTAGGATTTTCATACAGCTTCCCGGGATTTGCAAATGGAAAAACGTATCTCTGTTCACATATGCTCGGAATTCATCCAGACTATCAGCTGATGGGTATCGGAAAGCAGTTAAAAGATGAACAACTAAAATTAGCTGTTGAGATGGGATACGACTTAATTACGTGGACATTTGACCCGCTTGAGAGTCGTAACGCCTACCTGAATACTACAAAACTATATGGTATTTGCAGTACTTATTTGGAAAATTGGTATGGAGAAATGGATGATGGACTCAATAAAGGTATACCAACCGACCGTTTTAAAATCGAGTGGTGGATTTCGAGCGAGCGCGTCGCAGGAAAGTGGAACCCACAAATTTTAAGCTACGATCGACCGTTTACAGTCGGGCAGTCAGCAAAAGAAAACCCGATTCTGTTATTTGATGAAAAAGATATCCCAGCAAACAGTGATGGTATCGAAATCCCTGTCCCAGAGCGTTATCAGTTAATCAAAAAAAATGAACCTGAACTGGCACTTGATTGGCGAATGAAAATCAGAATGATTTTTCAACAGTTATTCGCTTCTGGATATGCATTAATCGGTGTCAACAAATCCACAGAAGGTGTTCACTATTACCAAGTCGTAAAAAGAGAAACAATCCCGCTACCTACGACAAATGGAGGAGATTATAAATGATTATTAATGAAATTAATATACGTAAAATGAAAATGAGAATGAAACATCCGTTCACAACAAGTTTTGGAACGTTTCAAGATAAAAACTTTTTATTACTTGAAGTGAAAGATGAACTTGGAAATACAGGATGGGGAGAGTCGGTCGCATTCCACTCGCCCTGGTACAGCGAAGAAACACTTGAAACAAATCTGCATATGATTCGGGATTTCCTTATTCCACTTGTGCTTGGCAAGAAAATGGAACATCCGGACGAAGTGAGTGAATTGTTCGCAGCTATTCGTAAAAATAACATGGCAAAATCGACTTTGGAAGGTGCAGTTTGGGATCTTTATGCGAAAAGAAACAAAATGACATTAGCACATGCATTAGGCGGAGAGCTCGACAAAATTGAAGTAGGTATCAGTATCGGTATTCACGACAACGTTGCTGACTTGGTTGAAACGGTCGGCGGTTTTATAGAAGAAGGGTACAAGCGGATTAAAGTCAAAATCAAACCTGGCTATGACATTGATGTGATTCGTGAGTTGCGCAAGAGTTTCCCTGACGTGCCATTAATGGCAGATGCAAACTCGGCTTACACATTGGACGATATTGAACTTCTAAAACAGCTGGACGAATTCAACTTGATGATGATTGAACAACCCCTTGCTTCCGATGATATTATTGACCATGCTAAATTACAAAAACAATTGAAAACGCCTGTCTGTTTGGATGAAAGTATTCATTCGCTTGAAGATACACGGAAAGCTATCGAACTAGGTAGTACGCAGATCATCAACATTAAAATAGGGCGCGTTGGCGGTTTGACAGAAGCTAAGAAAATTCATGATTATTGCATGGAGAGAAATATTCCTGTTTGGTGCGGTGGTATGCTGGAATCAGGAATTGGACGTGCGCATAATATAGCGCTTACGACACTTCCAAACTTCATTCTCCCGGGGGATACAGCTGGTTCATCCCGTTACTGGGAAGAGGACGTAATTACGCCTGAAGTGGTTGCAATAGATGGCTATATTACGGTCCCGAAAGCTCATGGCATCGGGTACGAACCAAATCTGGAAGCGATGGATAAATTCACAGTTGAAGAAATGCATTATAAAGCTGAATAACTATATATGCTCAACACATTAATCCAGGCTCATGGCGAGAGGCATCCCCAAAGCGCCAAGCGATCTATAATCCATAATCCGAATTCCATGGAAGTCTTTATTTTAATATAAATAGATCCTTAACAGCTAAAAATCTGCGGGGAAGAGTTGCTATCTTTACATGGACAAGTAATAAAGTAACAGCCGGATAAGTAGATTCTGAAATCTGATAAATGCTTGACAATTTAGTTTTATAGTGTATGATTGTTTAAAATCTACAATAACTGAACGGTGATGAAGGATTAGTATGCGGATACATCTTGTGATAGAGAGTGGGATTTATCAGCTGGAAGATCCCTCCACAACAAACCGCTGAACCTGCCTTCGTAGTCCTATGCCAAAACATAGGCGCAAACTTCGGCGTTATGAGGATAAGCGGGATGTGTTCACACGCATCCAATTATGGTGGTACCGCGGAAACTAAGCCCTTTCGTCCTTAATAACAGGACAAAAGGGCTTTTTTGTTATTCGAAAAGGGAGAAAGGTGAGAGATTTGATGAAAAAACAACGGATAGTCGTAAAAATAGGCAGCAGTTCGTTAACAAATCACAAAGGCGAAATTGATCAATTGAAATTTATCGATCATATCAAGGCACTAGCTCAACTTCATCAAGCAGGACATGAAGTACTTGTCGTTTCTTCGGGTGCGATAGCGGCTGGGTTCGCGGGGTTAGGTTATCCATCAAGACCTTTAACCACTAAAGGAAAACAGGCCGCCGCAGCAGTGGGGCAAGGCTTATTAATGCAATCTTATATAGAAAAATTCAGTGTACATAACATTATTCCAGCTCAAATTTTATTGACACGAACTGATTTTTCTAATCGTGAAAGCTACAAAAATGCGCTTGCGACCTTGACAGAGTTAATAGAGCGAGGAATTTTACCGATTATCAATGAAAACGATACTGTCTCTGTAGAAGAATTGACGTTTGGCGATAATGATATGCTATCTGCTTTGGTCAGTGGTCTTCTCCATGCGGATCAGTTAATTATATTAACGGACATAAATGGTCTTTATGACTCGAATCCTCGTACAAATTCGTCAGCTAAGCGCTTGGATTTTGTGAATGAAATTTCGGATGCTCACCTGGAAATTGCTGAAGACACAGGGTCGAAAGTCGGTACAGGGGGTATGAAGTCTAAACTAATGGCTGCTAAAACAGCTACTTCACTAGGTGTTTCTGTCTTTATTGGGACAGGTGAAGGTTCGGACAAATTACTGGAAATTTTGCGGGGTGATGGGGATGGAACTTATGTCTCCAATGCCGGTTACACAAAAATCAATACAAGGAAGCAATGGATAATCCTCCATTCTGAATCGACAGGTAAGCTCTATGTAGATCAAGGGGCTGAAGAAGCTCTATTGAATAATGGAAAAAGTTTATTGCCGGCAGGTATTTTTAAAGTGAATGGAACTTTTGGGAAAGGGGATGTAGTTGAAGTCTTTGGTTTGAATGGCATGTTGGGAAAAGGAGAAGTGAGTTATTCTTCCGATGAGTTGTTAAATAGAATTGAAAGTAGACAAAAGGATAGCGCGATTGAATCATTCCCTGTATCGGTGGAAGTGATTCATCGTAATCGTTGGGTTAAAGTTTAAAAATGAGGAGTGTGTAACATGGGAGAAGTAAGAAGAAAAGGTCAAATTGCGAAAGAAACAAGCTATTCACTAGTGAACATTACAACTGAAGAAAGAAACCACGCACTGGGATTGATTGCCGAACAACTACTGGTGGATCAAGAAATGATTTTGGTGGAGAATAAGAAGGATTTGAATGAAGGGAAAGAAAATGGGCTAAGTGAAGGGGTTTTGGATCGTATACTACTCACCAGCGATAGGATTCAAGGCATGTCCAATGCTATTCGTTTGCTAATTGACTTAAAAGATCCAATCGGAGAAACGGTAGAGACCATAGAGAAGGATAACGGATTGCATATTAAAGTGAAAAGAGTGCCAATCGGTGTTATTGGTATGATTTATGAAGCTAGGCCAAATGTTACGATTGACGCTGCGACTCTGTCACTTAAAACTGGTAATGCTGTCATTCTTCGTGGAAGTTCTTCCGCTAAACATTCGAATAAAGTACTTATAAAATCAATACACACAGCACTTGAACACAGCAAAGTCCCGAAAGAATCTATTCAGCTGATTGAAGATACAAGCAGGGAAACTGCAAAAGAACTTTTCAAGCTAAACGAATACTTGGATGTGCTCATTCCAAGGGGTGGCAAGAAGTTAATAGAGACAGTTATTCGAGAGGCGACGGTCCCTGTCATTCAAACAGGAGCAGGAAATTGTCATATATATATTGATGAAACAGCGGACCAAATAATGGCCGAAGAAATTGTGATAAATGCAAAAGTTCAACGTCCATCTGTTTGTAATGCAATTGAAACGATTTTAGTGCATGATAAATGGTTTGAAAAATATGGAAAAGAGTTAATTAACAAACTTCAGATTAGTAATGTGGAAATACATGGGGATGAAACAGTTGTCAGAGATTGTGAAAATGTTCAGCTGGCATCTGAACAAAATTGGTCAACAGAATACTTGGATTTAATGATCAATGTAAAGTTGGTAAAGGGACTTGAAGAAGCCATATCTCATATCACTCAATATGGAACAAAGCATTCCGAAGCGATTATTACTAATGACGAACAAAACGCTGCACAATTCTTAAATTATGTCGATGCTGCTGCGGTTTATCATAATGCATCTACCCGATTTACGGATGGTTTTGAATTCGGTTATGGCGCAGAAATCGGTATTAGTACGCAGAAATTGCACGCTAGAGGTCCGATGGGATTAAATGCGCTGACGACAACAAAATTCGTCATTTACGGAAACGGGCAAGTAAGAGTCTAATTGAACTCTTATTTTAGGGAATTAGGAAAAGCCACGGAGTGATCTCCGTGGCTTATTTCAATTCCAAATGTTGTCTTAGGATGCTTGACACTTCTTGCAATTCTATATCATCCATCATGTAATACCAAATTCCACTATTCTTTCGTTGACCTCCACCTTTTTCAAAATGCAGCTGTTCTACTTTGTTTGCGGCATCTCGATAATTTTTCTGGACGTCAACCATCTCATCGAATGTCATATTCGTCTTAATATTTTTACCTAATGAGTTGAATACAGTTCGGTAATTCAACAGACTTGTCATAGAGGTTCCTTCACGTAATATACCTTCAATGACTTGTTTCTGACGATCTTGACGCCCGAAATCACCATTAGGATCATCTTTTCGCATCCGGACATATGATAAAGCCTCTTCACCGCCTAACGTGATTTCACCAGCTGCATAATGAAATGAGTCTTGTGTGAAGTCAAATGGGTTAGACACTTGAACTCCACCAACGGCATCCACTATGGTTTGGAAACCTTCCATATTAATTTCTGTTACATAGTCAATCGGAATATCCAACAAATTTTCAACTGAGTCCATCGACATCTGTATACCTCCAAACGCATAGGCGTGATTAAGCTTATCTGAAGTTCCATGACCGACAATTTCCGTATACGTATCACGTGGTATACTAATTATTTTAGTTGTCTTCAATTTGGGATTCACTGCGAGCACAATTATCGTATCTGAACGTCCTTTATCGCCTTCTCGTTCATCTACACCTAAAACGAGAACCGAAAATGGATCCTGTTCATCTAAAACAACAACTTCTTCACGTTTTTCAGATACCTCTCGGTCAATTGGTTTATGCATATCTTTAAGTGTTGATGTCAAGTCTAAAAAGACACTTAACGCAAATCCGCCAATAATAAGAACAACTATACCGGTTATCCATGGCCATTTTTTTCGTTTCTTTATCTTCTTGATATTTGAACGAGTCAACTATTTACCTCCAATAACAGACGTGTTTCTCTAGTATCAAGTTACATAATCAATGAATAATAAAACTTCACAGTAGTATGTCTCTTTTCGATCAATCAATACATTTGGGGCATGTATTACATACTTGTGGATGTTAGAGAATATAATTCGCATCAAAAAAACTACACAGTTTATAAAGGGTATGTGATAGCTTATAACTCGCAAAGAGGATAATAGGATAAGAAATTACCCGAATTTCATCCTGGGCGGCTATGTCCACATCTACTCCGTTTAAGTTTAGGATTAGGCCTTTTTTAAATTGACTGAATTATCTATCCGTCTTGGTCCTTGTTCACCCTTTGTACAAAAATATTCATTATTTAACCTTTTGTATGAGCAAGTTAGGGCTTATAATAGACTTATATTAGAGAAGGAGTTGTAGGGCTTGAAACTTATTTCGAAATTTGCAACAAAGATTGTCGTCCTTGTCCTCTTAGTCGTGGGAACAGCAGCAAGTGTGGGGTGGTATGTCTTTGATGCAGATAAAGGAATTGAAATCACATTTTCAGAACTTGAAAAGATTATCCAAGCCGAAAAAGACAATTCCGTCTCCCTTAAAGAATCGTCTGATGGTACTTTGTACGTAAAGACGATAGACAAGCAATACATCATCCAAGTTCGTCCTCAAAGTCAATTAGTCGAACAACTTGTAGAAAAATATCCTATTTCATATAAATATTCTATTCCAAATTCCTTTGGCAGTTTGATTTTATGGGGTTTGTTCATATCGATTTTAATTATTTTGTTCATTCTTCATAAAAAAGGGAAGATTGGTGTCGGTGCGTCTTCCATGAAAAATAGCGCGTCTAAAGCTACTCCACTACCCGATATTACACTACAAGATATTGGTGGACTTTCAGAAGAAATGAAGGAAGAGATTTTACAGACATTATCCATTGTGAAAGATCCAAAACGATCTTCACAAGTAGGTATTGAACCACCTAAAGGAATTCTGTTATATGGACCTCCTGGAACCGGAAAAACGTTGCTTGCACAAGCAATTGCACAAGAAATTGGTGCCACATTTTATTCATCCAGCGGTTCGGCTTTTACGGAATTATTTGTTGGAGTCGGTGCATCACGCATACGTTCACTGTTTGAGAATGCAAGAAAGCAAAAGCCGGCAGTCATTTTTATTGATGAAGTCGATGCGCTTGCCGGTAAACGGAAAACGCATGGCGGCGAAGAATCTGAAAAAACATTAACGGAATTACTTGTACAGTTAGATGGTGGAAATAATAATGATGGTGTGCTGTTTATAGCGGCAACGAATAGAAAAGACATGTTGGATGAAGCATTTCTTCGTCCAGGTCGTATTGATTATTCTTTCCAAGTACCTTTGCCTGATTTGACGGGTAGAAGAGAAATTATTGATATTCATACGAGAGGTAAGCTCTTAACGGATGAAGTCTTTGCTTCATTGGACGTTTTAGCGGAAAGTACGTCAGGGTTTTCCGGTGCAGAGCTAAGTTCGCTTTTCAAAACTGCCAGTAGAAAAGCAATCCGAGATGGGCGAGAACAAATTGATAAAACAGACCTTGATTTTGCGATTGATCGCACCATACTAGGCAGTGCCTCCCGATCTATGAATGATCCGATAACAAAAAGAAGAGTAGCCATTCATGAGTCAGGGCATGCGTTAATAGCAGAACTAACAAAACCTGGTTCTGTACGAAAAGCGACAATTATACCGCGAGGACAAGCTCTTGGATATGTCGCGCCGATTCAGAAAGAGCTTCACTTGTCTACGTATAGTGAACTACTGGACCAAGTCAGCATGATTTTAGCTGGTGGCGTTGCCGAACGGGTATATCTAGGTGAGCACAGCATCGGTGTAGGCGGAGATGTCCAACAAGCGAAAGAAATTATTGAGCAAATGGTAGATACAGGATTACTACAAGACGGTTTTACGTTAACCTTTAATAAAGTTGAAAAAGAAGCAAAAATGCAACTTCTATTTGAGGATGCGCTTCGCAAGACGGAAAGCCTCATTGCCGGACATGCACCAGAATTTAATGAATTAGTTGAAGCATTAATGCAGAAAGAAACACTTGACGGTTTAGAAATTCAACAAATTGTCAGTAACAGTGTTGCTAAATTGAAAATGTGCTAATCAAAAAAGAAGAGATTCGTCTCTTCTTTTTTAGGTTCTTGGAAACGATAGATTGCATGTTGCTTCAATTTAACTTCATCTGTAATAGGGACCGACTATGTTGTATGTTACCCGACCGATCATATCCAAAAATAATCTCCATAATCTGATGCATGCAGCGAGTAGTTCGTTCTAAATTATCTCCGTTCCTTCTACAGTGTAACAAGGCATGAAAATGGGGGAGATAATCTATGTTAATAGATGGGGTTTTTTCAGGAGGAGGTTTAAAAGGATTTGCCTTAGTGGGGGCGTATCAAGTACTAGAAGAAAAGGGATACAAATTTCAGCGTGTAGCAGGAACGAGTGCCGGTGCAATACTTGCCTGTTTCATAGCTGCGGGGTATTCCGCAAAGGAAATTGAAATTATGTTGGATGAACAAGATTTCCAGGTACTTCTTGATCCACGAAAAACAATTATGCCCTTACAGCTAATGAAATGGTTTCAGCTGTATTGGCGGCTTGGCTTATATCAGGGCAAAGCTTTGGAGAATTGGTTCTTAGAAAAGTTAGCAGCAAAAGGGGTGTATACATTTGCAGATTTGCCACCCGGATCATTGAAACTGGTTGCCTCAGATTTAACGAATGGTAAGATGATTGTCCTTCCTGACGATTTAGATTGGTATGGACTATCAGAAGCAACCTTTCCAATTGCACGTGCTTTACGAATGAGCTGTGGAATTCCTTTCTTCTTCGAGCCTGTAAGATTGAAAGTTGGGTCAGGTGATACAATCGTTGTTGACGGGGGAGTGTTAAGCAATTTTCCGATGTGGATATTTGAAGACATGGACGGAAAAAAAGAACGACCAGTCCTTGGTCTCAAGTTAAGCCGCAACCAGGAAGAAATGCCAGGACATAAAATCGACAATGCATTGGATTTGTTCGAGGCACTCTTTTCAACGATGAAAAATGCACACGACGAAAAGTATATTTCGCGCAAACATGAAAAAAATATTATTTTCATTCCAGTTGATGACTATAGTGCAACACAGTTTGATTTGGATGAAGAAACAAGAGTAGCCCTTATAGAAGCGGGACGTATCCATACAGTTAAATTTTTAAAAACCTGGTAAAGAAAAAAGATGCTAGCTCCCTAGACACGGGAAACTGGCATCTTTTTTGTTGACACTAGAATTCCCCGCTACAGGAATATAAATGACAAGTGAAAAGTGAGGCAAGCTAGGATTTTGCTAATAACTCATATGATGTGGCATCCTTCAACATATAATATATAACTAGGAGGATGAATATGGATTACAGTAGAAAAAAATACCCCTATAAGAAGAAGCAGCAACCAAATATTCTCTTCTTAATGGTTGATCAGGAACGCTTCCCATCTGTCTATGAAACAAAAGAATTGAAGGAATGGCGAAAAGAAAATCTAGTTGCGCAAGAACTTTTGCGGAAGAATGGTATGGAGTTTTTCAATCATTATGCTGGTAGCACCGCTTGCTCTCCAAGTCGTGCAACATTATATACAGGGCAATATCCTTCACTTCATGGAGTTACTCAAACTCCAGGAGCTGCTAAGGATTCGTTTGACCCGGATGTGTTTTGGCTTGATCCAAACACTGTTCCAACGACGGGGGATTACTTTCGAGCTGCAGGATATGATACCTTTTGGAAGGGGAAATGGCATGCGTCAGACGAAGATATTTTAATCCCCGGTACACATAATGCTTTACCCAGCTATAATCCAATGACTGGAGTTCCTACTAAAGAAAACGAAAAATTATATGAAAAAGCGAACCGTCTTGACTCTTTTGGATACTCTGATTGGGTTGGGCCCGAACCTCATGGGTCAAACCCGAGAAATTCCGGTTCCTCTGCGGGCATAGGCACAAGTGGTCGGGACGAAGTGTATGCAGCAGAAGCAGTAGAGTTAATCAAATCGCTAAATGAAATTTCAACATGCACGAAAGACGAGACACCTTGGTTTATAAAATGCTCCTTCATAAATCCCCATGATATCGCGTTATATGGTGTGCTATCCGCTATTTCCCCGAACTTTAACTTTGAAGTCGACCCAACACTTCCGTACATCCCACCAGCTCCGACAGTAGGGGAGTCGTTGTTAACTAAACCATCAGTCCATGAAAGCTATCGTGGTACGTATCCTAAAGCATTGCAGCCTATAATTGACAACAATTTTTACCGCCAATTGTATTACAGCTTACAAAAAAAGGTCGATGATGAAATGCTAAAAGTCTTATTGGCCCTTCAAAACTCGAGTTTCTATGACAACACAATTGTTGTATTTACATCTGATCATGGAGAACTACTGGGAGCACACGGCGGCCTCTATCAAAAATGGTATAACATGTACGAAGAATCGATTCATGTTCCATTGATCATTCATAGTCCAGCTCTATTCAAGAGAGCTAAATGTACAGATATGCTTACAAGTCACGTCGACGTACTTCCAACATTGCTGGGACTAACGGGAATAAACGTTGACTTAATTCGAGAAAAGCTTTCAAAAAACCACACGGAAGCACTTCCATTAGTTGGACGGAATTTGACGCCTTTACTTTATGGGCATAAAAAGTTTTTTGGTGCAAATGAACCGCTCTACTTTATGACAGATGACAATGTCTTCAAAGGTTTACAACAAACGAATGCCATCACAGGCAAACCCTATAAAACAGTAGTTGAGCCAAGTGACATCGAGGCAGTGATCACCAGGCTTGAATCAGGGAAAGATAATACTGAAGAAATATGGAAATTCGCACGTTATTTTGACAATCCCAAGTTTTGGACGGTTCCAGGCAATAGCGATACAGTCATAATCGAACAAGATGGCTGCTGCGTCCCAGTGACAAAAACAGAGCCAGTCCCGGAGCAATATGAACTCTACAATCTCACAAAGGATCCGTTAGAAAAAACAAACCTAGCGGATCCGGTATTTGCAACAATAGAATCTGCCATTACCCAAAGCGTGTTAGCGAGAATCCTTGAGGAACAATGCCGTCAAAAGAGACTGACACCAACGAGTGGAGAAGTTACGGGGATGCCGGGGTGTAGTATTGATGTGGAATAACTAGTCATTAACTAAAACGCGCGCTAAATGTATCAAAAAAGCCAGCAACTCGACGGGTTAAACCCACTGAGTTGCTGGCTTATTATTGATATTCGTTCAGTTTAAGATAAACGACTCTTAAAGTCTTCATAGCCAAATTGTTTAATCACTTTAACACCATCGTTAAGTGTATTCAAAACGATAGAAGGTAAATTAACACCATTAAAAGTATTGTTTTTCACCATTGAGTAATGACCCATATCACAAAAGACCAGTTTGTCGCCAGGCTTTAAAGGCTCATCAAAAGAGTAATCACCAATGACGTCACCTGCAAGGCAAGTTGGTCCACCAAATCGATAGGTGTAAGCTTTTTCGTTCGGAAGTCCTGCGCCAATGATTTCAGGGCGATAAGGCATTTCAAGTACATCAGGCATATGGCAAGCTGCTGAAGTATCTAAAATGGCAATCGGCATTCCGTTGTGAAGGGTGTCTAAAACAGTAGCAACCAAATAACCGGTATTTAGTGCTACAGCTTCACCAGGCTCCAAATACACTTGAACCCCATATTTCTCCTTCATAAACAGGATTGAACGAATGAGTGTTTCAATATCATAATCCGGTCTTGTAATATGATGACCGCCTCCGAAGTTGATCCACTTCATATTTTGAATATATTTTCCAAACTTTTCATCTACAACTTGTAAAGTTCTTTCAAGTGTATCAGAGTTTTGTTCACACATTGTATGGAAGTGTAGGCCATCGATACCTTCAAGCTGGTCTTCTTCAAAGTTTTCAAGCGTTATACCAAATCTTGAATGTGAAAAACATGGATTGTACATATCGACTTCGATTTCAGAGTACTCGGGGTTAATGCGCAGCCCGATTTCGATTTGCTTCGAATGGTTCTGTACTTTGCCCTTGAACTGATTATATTGTTGGAATGAATTAAAGACGATATGATCTGAGTAAGTAAGAATCTCCTCAAACTCCGATTCAGAAAAAGCGGGTGCGTAGGTATGTACCTCTTTACCCATTTCTTCATAGCCTAATCTTGCTTCATGGACGGAACTAGACGTTACGCCATTCAAGTATTCTCCTATCAACGGATACACGGAGAACATCGAAAACCCTTTTTGAGCGAGTAGAATCTTACACCCGGTCCGATCGATAACTGATTTCAATTTCTCCAAGTTTTTAATGAGCAAACCTTCGTCTACTACATAGCTGGGGGAGGGGAGTGTGTTCAAGTCAATATTCAATGTTAGTCCTCCTCAGTCAATCAGTTCAGGATTGAAGCTTTCCTGCCATGGCAAACCGTATTTGTTGAGTGCTTCCATGAATGGATCAGGATTGAACTCTTCGATATTGTGTACGCCAGGATTCTTCCATTTACCAGTCATAACAAGCATAGCACCGATCATTGCAGGTACTCCCGTTGTATAAGAAATCGCTTGTGAACCGACTTCTGCATAACATTCTTGATGGTCACAGACATTATAGACATAATATGTTTTCTCTTCGCCATCTTTGATACCTGTGAAGATACAGCCGATATTCGTTTTGCCTATTGTTCTAGGACCTAGGGAAGAAGGATCCGGTAAGATTGCTTTCAAGAATTGTAATGGAACAATTTCCTTACCTTCGAAAATAATAGGTTCAATAGAAGTCATGCCGACGTTTTCAAGTACTTTTAAATGGTTCAAATAATTCTCTGAGAACGTCATCCAGAAACGAATCTTTTTGATACCAGTAATATTGAGTGCAAGAGATTCCAATTCCTCATGATGTAACAAGTAAACATCTTTTGGACCAATTTCAGGAAGATCATAAACGCGTTTAATTGACAAAGGTTCAGTTTCAATAAACTCACCATTCTCAAAGTAGCTACCATTTGCTGTGATTTCACGGATGTTAATTTCTGGATTAAAGTTTGTGGCGAATGGATAGCCATGATCACCAGCGTTTGCATCTACAATGTCAATTGTATGAATTTCATCGAAATGATGCTTTAACGCATGTGCAGAGAAGACACCTGTAACACCAGGGTCAAAACCACTACCAAGTAGGGCAGTGATACCCGCCTTTTCAAAACGTTCTCTGTACGCCCATTGCCAGCTGTATTCAAACTTGGCTTCGTCAAGTGGTTCATAATTTGCCGTATCGACATAGTCAACGCCAGTAGCAAGGCATGCATCCATAATCGTTAAGTCCTGGTAAGGCAATGCAACGTTAATGACGATATCTGGTTGGAAACGATTGATAAGTTCAACCAATTCTTCTACATTGTCCGCATCTACTTGCGCTGTTTGAATTTTAGTACGACCGCCGTCTAGTTTATCTTTCAATGCGTCACATTTAGAAACTGTACGGCTTGCGATACAGATTTCTTCGAACACGTCTGGAACCTGACAACATTTATGAGCAACGACCCCTGCAACTCCACCAGCACCAATAATTAAAGCTTTTCCCATTAATATACACCGCCATTTTATTATTTTTAGTTATCTGAATCAATTTCATTATATAGAGGATATTGTATTAAAATCTGAACAAGGTTGATTTACACTCCAGGCAGACGCTACTCGTTACAATCAACGGAGCCCATCCATGCAAGTGAGTAATCGATAACGAAATTTAGTTAATGTTAAGTTTTTAATTATAATAAGAAATTATGAAATTAATTTACATATAAGAATTAAGATAAAGAATTCTATTTAGTCGGTATTAATTGCTAATAACAATTCTCTTAACACTTTGCATGCGACAGCTGTGGAAACGCCGCTTTGATCGTAAATAGGGGATAGCTCATTTACGTCACATGCAACAATATTAAGTCCGCTCGCTGTTAATATGGCATTCAGTAAATCCATAAAGCTGACACCACCGGCTTCAGGTGTACCTGTTCCGGGAAAAACAGAAGGATCCAAGACATCCAAATCAATGGTTAAATAAATGGGTTTTCCTTTAAGCTTATCAACAACTTCTTCTAAACCGTTAAAGTTGAACTTGTTAGTAAAGACGTGGTCTTGCCCCCATTGGAATTCGCTACGGTCGCCAGAGCGGATACCAAATTGGAATATTTTATCATCTCCAAGCAAGTCCCATACCCTGTGAATGACAGTAGCATGAGAAAGAGTCTCATCGAGATAATCCTCACGTAAATCTGCATGTGCATCAAACTGAATTACATGTAAGTCGGGATATTTTTTAGCAACAGCTCTTACAGCACCGAGTGTCACTAGATGTTCTCCGCCAATCATACATGGGATCTTGCTGTCATTCAAAATTTGAGTTGTAAAATCCTCAATTTGTCCTAGCGCTCTAGAAGTATTTCCGAAACTTAATTCTAAATCGCCACCGTCAAATACAGTGATATCTTCCAAATCTCTATCCTGATAGGGGCTATACGTTTCAATACCAAACGATTCACCGCGCATGGCTTTACTAGCAAAGCGAGTACCTGGGCGGAAAGAAGTCGTTGAGTCGAAGGGGGCGCCGAAAATGACGATTTTTGATTCGTCATACTCATTGTCACAGCCAATAAACGTTTCAATATTTCTATTCAACATCTTTTAATTGCTCCTTTACATAGTTTGGAAGAGCGAATGAACCGACATGTATACCAGTATTGTAATACTTCGTTTTCAAGCCAAGTTCGTTCCATGCCGCTACATCCAAATCTTGAATAGGGTCAAACTTTTTGGACGCGAATCCAAATAGCCAATGTCCGGATGGATAAGTGGGCATATGAAATTGATACACTTTACAAACAGGGAAGAACCCTACAATTTTTTGATGTGCTTTCCTCATCCCGAGTGCGTCTTCAGCGTAAAATGGACTTTCGTGCTGATTTACAAGAATTCCATCATCAGTTAGAGCTTTGTAACAGTTGCCGTAAAATTCTTTAGTGAATAATCCTTCGCCTGGACCAAATGGGTCTGTTGAATCCACGATAATTAAATCATATTCATTTTCAATCCTGCGAACAAATTTTAACCCGTCTTCAAAGTGTAATTTGACTCTAGGGTCATCCAGTTTTGAGGCCGTCTGTGGTAAGTATTCCTTGCATACATCTACAACCAATTTATCAATTTCCACCATATCGATTTCCTCAATCGTTGGATAGGCAGTCAACTCGCGGATTGTTCCACCATCACCAGCTCCGATAACTAGCACTTTTTTGATAGCCGGATTAGTCGCAAGTGCAACATGCGTAATCATTTCGTGATAAATGAATTCATCCTTTTCTGTCAACATGACCAGTCCATCAAGTGTTAGAACTCTTCCGAACTCTGCCGTTTGTAAAATATCGATTTTTTGAAAATCACTTTTTCCGGTGTAGAGGTGCTCTTCCACTTTCAAGGAAAAACGGACATTGGGCGAATGATTTTCTGTGTACCATAAATTCATTCCACCAACTCCTTCAATACATTAATATTTTCAATATTGCTGTCCTCAGTACCGGTTAGGAAACAACCTTTTACTTTTGAGTAATCAATGAAATCTAAAATCTCTTTTGTAATTCGTTCACCTGGAGCAAGAATAGGGATGCCAGGTGGGTAGCACATCACGAATTCACTGGAAATATAACCCGCGCTTTCTGAGATAGGTAACTTTTGCTTTGGCGCATAAAAGGCCTCTTGCGGGGTTAAAACCACCAACGGACTGATATATTCATGAATGTAAATCCTGTTTTTATCTTTAGAGTAGCGACGTTTGATCTCTGCTAAGGCAGCTACTAAACGTTCCAAATCCAAATGCCTATCGCCAACAGAAATATAGGCCAAAATATTACCGATATCGCCAAACTCGATTTGAATATCATACTCATCTCGCAGAATATCATATACTTCAATTCCAGCCAATCCGATTTCACGCGTATCTACCGAGAGTTTCGTTACGTCAAAGTCGTAAATAGTATCTCCATTAATCAGCTCTCTTGAATAGGCGTAATAGCCATCAATTTTGTTGATTTCATCCCTGGTGTATTGCGCCATTTCTGCTACTTTTTTAAAAATTTCTATCCCATTAAGAGCTAAACTTCGTCTTGAGATATCTAAAGAGGATAGCAATAAATAAGAACCGCTTGTTGTTTGCGTCAAATTAATAATTTGTCGTGTATAACCTTCGCTTACGTCATTATTAATCAATAAAAATGAACTTTGTGTCAATGAACCTCCGGATTTGTGCATACTAACGGATGCCATATCAGCACCAACTGACATTGCAGAAGCAGGGAGGTTATTTCCGAAGTAGAAATGCGTGCCATGTGCTTCATCTACAAGGACGAGCATGCCATGCTTATGGGCTAGATCGGTTAGTGCCTTCAAGTTAGAACAAATCCCATAATAAGTAGGGTTATTGATAAGAATGGCTTTAGCATCTGTATTCTCTAAAATAGCTTGTTCCACATCTTTTACGGACATCCCTAGGGGAATACCAAGTTCACTGTGGACGCCGGGATTCACATAAATGGGTACAGCACCGCTTAAAATGAGTGCATTAATGGCGCTACGATGAACGTTGCGAGGCATAATGATCTTATCTCCAGCTTTGCATGCCGTCATGATCATTGCCTGTACAGCAGATGTTGTCCCATTCACCATGAAAAAGGCATTCTTTGCATTAAAGGCTTGAGCGGCTAGTTCTTCAGCCTCTTTAATGACTGAAACCGGATGACATAGATTATCAAGCGGCTTCATGGAATTGACATCCATGGTCAGGCATTGCTCACCTAAGAATGCAGCTAATTCAGGATTACCTCTTCCGCGTTTATGACCTGGGACATCGAAAGGGACGACACGCATAGATTTATATTGAGTGAGGGCCTCCATAATTGGGGCTCTATGTTGCAATTGACTTGTCACGTTATCACCCCTTATTCATCTATATTAGAACCGTTAAAAATCTCTGTCATTTCTCTACGTAACATCGTTGTAATCTCGAGCCTTTCACTAATAGGCAGCTCAGAGACATTCGTATTAAACAAATAATTTTGTAAGTTTATGTCTTTTATTAATAATTTTGTGTGGAAAATATTTGATTGATGGACATTAATATCTTTCCAATCGTATTTCAGCAAGGTTTCACTGTCAATATAATCCCGGATGGATTCCATAGCATGATCTATATATACTTTCTTCCCTTCAATGCTACGAGTAAACCCACGCACGCGGTAATCAGTAGTTATAATATCCGAATCAAAACTGCCAATCAGATAATCCAGTGCATTCAAAGGTGAAATTTTACCACACGTCGAGACATCGATATCTACCCGAAAAGTAGCAATCGAGTTATCTGGGTGATATTCAGGATATGTATGCACAGTTACATGACTTTTGTCCAAATGACCTACAACTGTATTACGGGTTTTTAGAATTGACAGTTCCTCTTGATTGTACGGGCCGTCAATCTGTGGTCCAGGAAAGGAACCTTCAGAGATGAGAATTGTTACGCTCGCACCCTGGGGATCATAATCCTGCTTACTAACATTCAGAACTTGAGCACCAATAATTTCGGTCACTTCATGGAGAATAGCCGTTAATCTCTCAGAATTATATTGTTCATCAATATACTCGATATATTCACTTTGCTCCCGCTCACTTTTCGCATAGCAAACATCATAGATGTTGAAGCTAAGTGTCTTGGTGAGGTTGTTAAAGCCATATAGCTTCAGCTTATTTTCCAACCCTAACATCACGCCTCTCATGTGAAAACAATACTAATTATAGCACGTCTAATTCTTAGTCAATATAGTTATTTTTAGAAAAAGTAAAATTAATTTATCATTAGTAGGCGTACGATATCATAACTACGTAGAGGCCAATTTCATTGAAATATAATAGATACGACTAGCACTATCTGCGTCAGTTACATAATCCTATTTCCAAGTGAATTATTGTTTTCGTTATTATAGTCTGTGGATTAGACTTCAACTTTATGCGTTAAAACAAAAAGCCAGTTACTCGGCTTAAATAGTTTGCTGAGTAACTGGTAGTGGTAATTATATCATTATTTAATTTACAAAATCTTCTCTAAAAAGTCTTGTGCTCTTTTACTTTTTGGTGACGAGAAGAACTCGGCAGGGGGGGCGTCTTCTACTAATTGACCATCATCTAAAAATAACACGCGATCTGCCACTTCTCTTGCAAAGCCCATTTCATGTGTGACAATTGCCATTGTCATTCCCGTTACTGCTAAAGATTTAATAACTTCCAGTACTTCCTTAACCATTTCAGGGTCAAGGGCGGAAGTCGGCTCATCAAACAGCATCATTTCAGGTGACATTGCCAAAGCCCTTGCAATTGCTACACGCTGCTTTTGCCCACCTGATAACCTTACTGGATGTTCTTTCTCTTTTTCGGAAAGTCCCACTTTTTTTAATAATTCACGTCCAAGAATTTCTGCATCATTCTTCGAAGTACCTTTTACCATCATTGGTGCATATATAATATTTTCAAGAACAGTCTTATGAGGGAAGAGGTTAAACTGTTGAAATACCATTCCCACTTGTTCTCTAACCTTCATGATATTCACTTTGGGATTTGTCACTTCATTATCATTCACCCATATTTGCCCACCAGTGGGATTTTCAAGGAGATTGATGCAGCGAAGAAATGTTGATTTCCCGGAACCTGAAGGGCCAATAATCGCGATGATTTCCCCTTGTTGAATGGTGGTTGAAATACCTTTCAAAACCTCAACTTTTCCGAAGTTTTTACGGAGATTCTGGATCTTAATCACTTCTTCTCATCCTCCTTTCAATCACTTTCCCAAGAAGTGTTAACACAATTACCATCAGATAGTAGATGACACCTGCGAAGATAAGGGATTCAAAATAGCGATAAGTGCTACCACCGACAATATAAGATCTTCTCATAATGTCCGTGACACCAATTACAGTGACAATCGCGGATTCCTTCGTTAACGTGATAAACTCATTTACTAATGCGGGTAAAATATTTTTCAAAGCTTGCGGTAAAACGATATCTTTCATCATTTTCTTATAAGGAATACCGAGGGCCATTGAAGCTTCTAGCTGTCCTTTATCTACAGCTAAAATACCAGCTCTAATAATTTCTGAGATATATGCACCCGAATTTAAACCGAATGCCAAGATAGCTGCGGTATACGCACTGACTTTTATATCAAAAAGTTGTGGGGTACCGTAATAGATTAAAAGCAGTTGGAGAATTAACGGTGTTCCACGGAAAATGGACGTATAGATATCCGCAAACCATTTGAGTCCTTTAAATGGTCCGATTTTACATAATGCCAAAAGAATTCCGATTGCAAAACCAATAAGTGCCGCAACGCTAACAATTTTTAGAGTGACCGCGATTCCTTGCAGAATATAAGGAATCGAGGGAGCAATTTGTGTAAAGTCTAAATTCATGGGTTACACCCTCTCTTCCTATCTGACTTAGTTGCTTAGTTGCTGAACCATTTCAAAACTAGTTTTTCTACTTCGCCTTTGTCTTGTAATTCTTTTAGGGCTTGGTCAAATTCAGCAGTCAATGGACTGTCCTTTTGGAATGCCATTGATAAACCTAATTTATGCTCTTCAGGAAGCTCAAAACTGGATAGGTCCTTATCTGACTCGATGTAGCCATTTGCCACTACATCCGCAATTACGATTGCATCAAGATGGCCAGATTTGATTTCTTGGAATAGATCTGGAACACGGTCCCGGCTTTCGACTGTATACCCATATTGTTCTTCAAGTGATTTCGCACCTTTTTCTTGAACAGAAGCTGTTTGTGCGCCTACTTTTTTACCTTTAAGATCTTCCGCACTATTGATATTGCTGTCTTTTGCTGTAATTACCAGATTTGTTGCTGTGAAATAGGCTGTTGAAAAATCCACTACTTTCTTACGTTCTTCATTGTTGCCGTCCATACCTGCAACGACCATGTCAATGCTCTTTGCTTGTAACGCTGGAATTAGGCCATTGAAATCCATATCTTCAATTTCAAGCTCATAGCCAAGTTCTTTTGCAACCATTTTTGCTAAATCTATATCGAAGCCAATAATTTCATCACCTACCGCAGTGTCAACATATTCGAAAGGAGGATAATCAGCTGAAGTTCCCATCTTAAGAATCTTGGTTTCTTCCGTATCTGAAGTACCTGTTGTTCCGCTATCTGCCTCATCTTTCGTTCCACATGCCGCTAGTACGCTCATAACTAAAACGAGTAGAAGTGCAATTCCTGACCATTTTTTCATATTAAATCTCTCCATTCTCAATTGGTTTTATTTTCAAATTCTGTTAAAGCTTCATCCAATACAGTCAATCCATCATCAATCTGCTCTTTCGTTATTGTAAGCGGGGGAATCATCCGTATAACTTCACCCGAGTTACCGCATAAGTAGAACAGAACGCCTTTTTGGAGACAACTATCTAGCACAGTCATTACGGCTTCACCATCAGGTTCACCCGAATCAGGATTCCCAAGTTCGATACCAATCATCAAGCCGACACCTCTAATATCGGTAATAACTGGGTGGTTCACTTTCATCTCAAGTAGGCGTTTCTTTGCATAGGCACCCATTTCGGTCGCGTTCTCTAATAACTTTTCTTCTTTCATCACTTCAAGAGAAGCAAGGGCAGCAGAGCAGGCTATAGGGTTACCGCCAAAAGTCGTTCCATGTGTGCCGAGTGGCCATTGATCCATCAGTTCCTTGGAGGCGACCGTCGCACTTAACGGAAGTCCTGCGGCAATCCCTTTAGCAATCGCCATGATGTCCGGTTTAACATCAAATGTCTGTGCAGCAAACCAATTACCAGTACGGCCAAACCCTGTTTGGACTTCATCGAAAATAAGAAGAATGCCATGACGGTCGCAAATTTCACGAACTTTTTTAAGCCATGCCTTTGGCGGAATGATGTAGCCGCCTTCGCCAAGAACTGGTTCGATGATCATGCAGGCGACTTCTTCAGGATCAACTTGGTGATTGAAAAGTTTTTTTACGTCTTGTTCTAGTTTTTCAGGGAAGAAGACTTCAGGATCTGCACCTTCAGGAAGGTATTCAGGTAAAGCATATGGCAATTGATATGAAAGCCATGTGGGTTGCAGGTGTTTTCGGTATTTACTTTTAGATGTCGTAACGCTTAATGCACCCATTGAACGTCCGTGGAAGCATCCTGTAAAAGAAACAATATAAGGTCGGCGAGAAGTGTACTTGGCAAGTTTTAATGCACCTTCAATCGCTTCAGTACCACTATTTGCGAAAAAGAAGTTATCGAGTTTTGGTGGCAAAATCGATTGTAATTCCGCAGCGAGTTTCAGAATTGATTCGTAAATGATGACGCCAGAGGGACCATGTATAAGGTTGTCCGCACTGTCTTTTATCGCCTGAACTACTTTTGGATGACGATGACCGACATTTTCCACGGCAATTCCAGATGTGAAGTCTAAATACCTTTTACCATCAGCGCCGTAGTAATAACATCCCTCAGCTTTAACAACCGGTAAATTCGGATGGTCTTTTGCCATGCTTGGTGCGAGAAAGTTTCCGATATTGTCGACCATATGAAGCCAATCTTGTTTTTCATTGTTTTGTAGAGACAATCTAGACACTCCTATTGAAATTCAATGTATTTTTTTAGTTTGCGTACGACGGAAGGTTGACTTATTCCTAAGAATTTCGCAATTTCAGTCGTTGTTCGATAGCGCTCTTGTGCGTTTCTTAAGACTTTCATTTCTACGTCTTCTAAAATGCTTGGGAGGGTACGACCTTCAAGATGAATAATAGACAAATCATTTGTGGTTTCCTTGCGGTATTCTGGTGGTAAGTCTATCGACGTGATAATAGAAGAAGTACTTTGAACAACAAGTCGTTCCATTACATTTTTCAGCTCGCTGTGATTGCCCGTCCATTCAAGTCGAAGTAGATGGTTAAACAAATCATCTGCAATTCTCTTCTCGGTATGGTGATAACTGGAAAAGTAATGCAAATAAAATGTAATTAAAGCACTCAAATCTTCTTTTCTCTCATGTAATGGTTTTAAATAAATAGGCACAATATGAAGTAAATAATATAAGTCTCGGTGAAATTCTTTTCCAAGTAATGCATCTGTAAGAACACTTTCGGAAGAGCTGATGAGTCTCACATTTAGTGGAATGGCTATCGTTGAATGGATAGGTGTGTATTCACGTGCTTTTAAAACACTCATCAGTTTCCCTTGTAAATGAACAGACAACTTATTAATCCCTTTTAAATAGAGTGTACCTCCATGAGATAACGTCAACAATCCGGTTTCTGTGTTTTCAAACTCACCACCGAATAGTTCTCGTTCAAACATCGCTTCAGGTATTGTTTCGCAGTCGATTTCAATGAATGGCCCATCTTTACGAGTGCTTTCATTGTGAATGACCTTTGCCATTGTCGTTTTCCCGGTTCCTGCTTCTCCATAAAGGAAAATGGAGACGTTTAGTGCGGCTGCATTACGTGCAGTTTCATAGGCGATTCGAGTTGATCTGCTTTCAATCGTCAGCCCATCAATTGTAAGATTTTCTTTTCGTAAGTGAGATAGTTCTTGTTTTGCCAAAGACATTTCAAGTTCAAGATCTTTCATGTATTCCTGAATAACCAGAAGTTCTGCTACTTCATATGAATAGCTCATTACAAATTCAACTTCACCCGATTCATTAAAAAAAGGCATACCAGTAATAAGTACTTTCTGTCCACCTGGAGTCGATTGTATAATGACTACTTTCTTTTTCTGTTGAAGTACTAAAGGTGTTATGGCAGGCGAGAATATCCCCATTTTCTCCAGCGCATAAACGGACTTTCCGAGTAACTCTTCAGCTTGTATACCATAATTTCTTCCACTAATTTGCGAAGCTTTTACTATGATACCTGCGTGATTGGTTACGATGATGTCTTCGTCATATGAATCGATAATTTCTTCCCTTGAATTTGGATGTAAGAAAAATCCTAACATACGACCACCTTTCCTCAGAATGACATTATTCAATTTTGAATTATTATTTAGAAGTAAATAAATTGTACTGCTTTTTCAGAATAGCGGCAATAGATATTTAAAAGTAGGGAAGATTTTTTTATGTAAATAGTTGATAACGTTGAAAAGTATAACATGTATGTTCATTCTTGCACAAGTATAATTATGCAAAAATGAATAAAGGGAAATTAGGATTTCCTTTCTCTATTGCTTTATGATTAACTGACTAGAAGGGCTACAATTTAAATTCATTAAATGGAAGGAGAATTATGAATGCTAAAAGAAATGATATTCAAGAATATATCGATTGCTAGGATAGAAATGATAAAGATTCGTCGTCATTTACATATGCATCCTGAGCTATCACATCAGGAGATTGAAACGCCTAATTTCATCGCGAACTACTTGGAAGACTTGGGAATTGAAGTTAGGCGGGGGGTTGGTGGAAGAGGAGTCACGGGGATAATTCGTGGTGGGAGGCCTGGGAAAACAATTGCATTTAGAGCGGATTTTGATGCGTTGTCAATTCAAGATGCCAAAAACGTCCCTTATCAATCAACTGTTCCCGGTGTCATGCATGCTTGTGGACATGACGGTCATACTGCAGCATTACTAGGGTTTGCGAAATCTATGAATGCAGTAAAGGACCAACTTCAGGGAACTATTGTGCTTATTCATCAGTTCGGGGAAGAACTGCCACCTGGTGGGTCAAGAGCAATGATTGAAGATGGTTGCCTTGAAAACGTCGATGCGATTTACGGTGCCCATCTACAGTCCAATATGGAAGCGGGTTATGTCTATGTGCGTGATGGTTATTTACAGGCTGGAGAAGATACGATAAAAATCACTGTAAACGGGTCTGGAGCTCATGGGGCGGAACCGCAAAATGGGGCAGACCCGATTCTGGCAGCCAGTCATATTATGGTTGCCCTACAGTCGATTGTAAGCCGCAATGCAGACCCGTTGAAAGAACTTGTCATTTCGATAGGGAAGTTTCATGCAGGTGATGCGGATAACGTCATTCCAGAGAAAGCAGTTATGGAAGGGACAATTCGCGTCTTTGATGAGGACTTGCGAATGCTTGCCGGCAAGCGTCTAATTGAACTTGCACAATTTGTCGGTCGTGGACTCGGTTGTGAAGTTGAAGTCCAAATAGAAAAAGGCTATGACGCACTTTGGAATCATCCAACACAAGTGAATATTGTCCGCCAAGTGGTAACGGATGCATTTGGTAAGGACGTTTTGGTGGAAACTCAACCAATTATGCCGGTTGAAGACTTTTCTTATTTTCTGCAAAGAATTCCAGGCGCATTTTTCTTCGTTGGAGCAAAAATGGATGACACAGATAATGTCTTTCCACATCATCATGAACGTTTTGACTTTCACGAACCTGCGATGGAAATGATCGCGAAAACATTCGCGGGAATTGTACTTGCATATCAAACATAACCAATGCTCGGAGCGCAATAGCCTGTACAAAATTAAAGGCAGGACTATAATTTCATAATAAATGAATGCTAGATGCTGTAAAACGTTGAATAAAGGGGGAGTTAAAGATTAAAATAGTTATCGCTCCAGATTCATTTAAAGGCAGTGTCACAGCGATGGAAGCTGCACGGTCGATTGAAAAAGGTGTTTTCCAAGCGTTTCCAAATGCAGAAACGGTCCTTGTTCCTGTAGCAGATGGGGGTGAGGGAACAATGGAAAACTTAGTCGCTGTTACCAAAGGGTATACGAAGACAGTTCTAGTTTTAGGACCACTTAGAAGTCCGATTGAAGCTAAATACGGTGTGCTTGGAGATACTAAAACTTGTATCATCGAGATGTCGACTGCATCAGGTTTGAATTTATTGAGCAGTACTGAATTAGATCCACTTAACGCAACTACTTATGGAACAGGTCAATTGATTAGACATGCACTCGATGAAGGATTTAGAAGTTTCATATTGGCGCTTGGTGGTTCAGCAACAAATGACGGGGGCGCTGGAATGCTTCAAGCACTAGGTCTAGAACTGAGGGATAATACAGGTGCGGAGCTTGATTTTGGTGGGGGATCATTGAATCAACTTGACTGTATTTCTACGGAAAACTTTGATCCCCGCATTAGTGAGAGTCAATTTTTGATTGCGTCTGATGTTGAGAATCCCTTTGTTGGACCTAATGGGGCTTCACATGTGTTCGGTCCGCAAAAGGGCGCGACTAAAGAAATGGTTGAACTCTTAGACAACAACCTTTTACATTTTGCTAATTTGATTGAAAGGGAAATAGGCATTAGACTCCATGAACTTCAGGGAGCAGGTGCGGCAGGTGGTATCGGAGGCGCAGTTCTTGCGTTTTTCCCTTCAACAATGAAGCGGGGGGTAGATGTCGTACTCGAGTATACAAGGCTTGACGAACATCTATTAAATGCAGACCTTGTCATTACGGGCGAAGGACAACTGGATTTTCAAACGGCTTTTGGAAAAACACCTATGGGAGTTGCCCAAATGGCAAATAAACGCAATGTATCTACTATAATTCTGGCTGGGTCGCTAATGGGGGATATCGATTCACTTTATCAGTACGGCGTAATTGGAGCATACAGCATCATGAATAAACCGATGAGTTTAAATGAGGCCATGGAAAACGCAAGTGAGCTATTAGAAAAAGTCGCGGAACAAGTTTGCCGTACTTATTTTTCAACTAGAAAAGTGGCTGAATGATATGGAAATCAAAAAACGATTGAAAAACTAAATAAAAAAGCCCTAAACAGTTCACTAGAACTTGTTTTGGGCTTTTTCATGTTATTGAATTGCTTTAACATCCTTCAAAATTGCATAACCGTTTTTCACCTTTAAGTGAGCAACCAATTGCCCTTTAGCAGATAAATCCTCAAGCTCTTTTCCAGTGTTTTCTGGTACATAGAATCTATCTAAACCAAAGTTAATGGAATGAACGTTTATACCTGTCGTATTTTGATAGTCATAGCCATTCAGTTTTCCAGTTAAGTAAATACTGCCTTTTGGTTTTTTATCAGTTAAGCTATCAAGTACATAAATGTCTCCCTGTTTAATTAGCTTTCCATAAACAGTTAACTGATTGGAATTCGTCTGTTTTTCAATTTTCCGCAAAATATTTGTGGGGATTTCGCTTTTTGCAACTTCCTCAATTTCATAGCGGAGCGTTACATAATCTCCATATAATAAATCTCTCGGATCCACAGGTACAGTTAACAAGCTAATATCTTCACCGTACGTTTGCGCCCATAGCGGTTTAAAAGTCAAGCTAATTAACAATATAAGAGGGATGGCTAATGCAACGATGAAACCAAAACGCTTATTTTTCATCCTGTTCATTGGCTATCACCTTTCCTCTGACGTGTCTTTTCAAACCAGAAACCAAAGCCAATTAGGATCAAACCGCCAATGACAAAGAAAAGTGATTTCGGCATGAAGTCATATGACAAATCTGCGTAAAAGCGGAAAATCAGTGCACAAACAATGAGAACAGCGGGTAAACTACCGATTTTCAAGAAGAACAGTAGTTTTATCGCGAAAACAATTGTGAAAATAATCGCCATGATTTCGGCAGTATCTCCAGAAACAACATCAATCCAAGTAGTTGGAAATGTTAGAAATAGCCCCGCTATTCCATAGACAACTGAACCAATCCATTCAGACGATAATTGGTAACTGCCATACGGGTAAAAGGCGAGAAATAACCCGATGACGAAGAAAGAACTTGCAATAAGAAGCCCATGCACATCAAAATAGATAAATATATTGAAAATAAACGTCATTGCTAAAACCGTATTAGCGATGAACAAACCTCTAGAATGATTGAACCTTTTTTCATTCATCCAAAAAAGAAATGGAATGACAAGTAGAAGGAAGTAAGGTACACCACTGATTCCACCCCATACATTGAATCCATAGATAATGAAAAATACTGTTGCTACTGCAGCTATAAATTTATCTTTCAAGTAATAGGCGAGCGGTAAAATCCCGAGTCCCCACATGAAGAAATCCGCATAGACGCCTGCGCTTAGGTTAAACATCTGGCCAATCAAGAAGATACCGGCACCGTACACAGCCACACCGATATAATAAAGGCTACGCGATGTTTTTGGATAACGTTCTTCCATTTTATAACCGCCAATATAAAAGCCAGCTGTCGCAACGAATAATAGAATGAACTTTGCAAGTTTCGGTATTTCCTGCCAATTTCCAGCGACGAAACTTAAAATACCGACACCTATTAAAATGGCTCCAAAGACCAGCAAGACCCGCACAAAACCCACTCGTTCAGTAGGCTCGTATTCCGATAGAAGCGCGCTTCTTTGATCCGTCCCAAGCTTTCCTGCTTGTTCTAAATAGCGAAACTCCTTTTCAAGAACACGGTATTCAGAATTACTGACTTTTCTCTTCATCTAATCGAGCCCCCTATTCCATAGTTTCTCGTATGCTTAATTATACCCGTCTTTAATCATTAGCAACACTGGAAGTTAAGACTATTTTCTAGAACAGTTAAAACTTTATAAGGGTCAAGTGGGAGATGGAAGAATGAAGAGTTTTAGGACACTCTATCACGTAGCACATAGTATTTTTAGCTATGTACTATTAAAAAGTGATACTTCCTAGAAATAAAAGTAGGGATGCGATGAAATCGCATCCCTAAGTATTAATACATATCGACAAAGTGCTGAAGTCGTTCAATATAAAGTAATACAACTGCATCTGTTTTGCTCGATGTGTGGATTAAATTATTCGCCAGCGATTCTGGACACTTACCATGTGTAATTTTATTAGTACATATCTAAACCCCGCGTTTGTTCCCCCATATAAGCGTATGGAGCTGAGGTAATACCCTAACGTCATTCATGATAGATGAATTGACGGTCAAATCAACCAACCATTCATACCGATTTAGTAGAGTAGACACTAGCAGTTCATTTTCAGTCGTCGTCGTATCATCGTTTCCTGTCTGTAAAAAGAAAGGAAAAGCCGGGTAACGTTGGTGGACGGCTTCGGCAAATTTGAAATCTACTTCATCAAAAATGACGATCTTCAAACTAGCAGTCGTATTAAGCAGTTTCTCCATAAATGTATCCAGTTTGCTGAAATCTGTTGCCATTCCAGAACTAGGTGGTTTTGGAGAAAGGGTAATATCATCGATTTCCAACAACCAATCCTGCCAAAAAGAAGCCTGCGTTTCAACCGCAACTTTCCAGCCTTGTTCATGGCATAAATCAACAAGTTCCCCGATACCTTTATGAAGCGCAGGATTCCCACCTGAAATTGTTACATGTGAAAATGACTGCCCACCAATTGCTTTAAGTTCTTCTATAATTTCAATAGGTTGTTTCGAAACGCTCTTTCCTGAACCATCCCACGTGAAACTGGAATCACACCACGAGCATGAATAATCACACCCTGATGTCCGAACGAACATCGTTTTCAATCCCATTACCATTCCTTCACCTTGAATAGTTGGTCCGAAAACCTCCATCACAGGAATCTTCATACGTTCTCCTCCAGTTTGGGCCGGTAGATGACGTAGCTTGTTGGCGTTTCACGGACAATGACCTGAAGACAGACTGCTTTATTGCTTCTCGTCTGCAGAACTTCCTGAATTGAATTATAAATCTGTTCAGCTAATTTCTCGGTTGTAGGGAAGTTAGACTTAAATTCAGGATGATCATTCAATACGGAATGATCATATTTATCATGAATGAGGGTTTTGAGTTCCTTGAAATCAATCAGAAAACCAATTGAATCCAATTCATTTCCTCCGATTGTTATGTTCAAATAGTACGTATGCCCATGCATCACTTGGCACTTTCCAGCATTTTCACTTGGAATGTAATGCGCCGCCGAAAAATGCATGTCTTTGTTAAGTTCAAAACGAAACGAGTGCTGAACTTGTGGGTAAAATTGCTGCATCATTCGGAAACACCTTCAGACTTTTTAGTAATGTAAGCAGTTAGTCCATCATTTCGTAATACACAAGCTGGACATTCCCCGCAGCCTGAACTTGGAATTCCGTTGTAGCATGTAAGTGTTTTGTGCTGTACAAAATCGAGTGCACCTAATTCATCAGCCATTGCCCAGACCTCGGCCTTATCCAGCCACATTAAAGGCGTATGGATAACAAAGCGCCCATCCATTGCTAAATTCAACGTGACATTCAATGACTTAATAAAATTGTCACGGCAATCAGGATATCCGCTAAAATCAGTTTCACTCACACCCGTTATTAAGTGCCGGGCTCCAATCGCATCAGCATAGACAGCCGCAAACGACAGAAATAGATGATTCCTTCCTGGAACAAAGGTAGAAGGTAATTCACCATCTACTTCTTTTACTTCGATTTCATCACGTGTCAAAGCATTAGCAGATAGTTGGTTAATAAGACTCATATCGAGCAGTTTAAACGACACACCGAGCTCATCCGCAATTTTTCTTGCACATTCAATTTCCGCTGAATGGCGCTGACCATAATCAAACGTAACCGTCGCAACTTCCGCGAAATTTTTCAATGCCCAAATTAGACATGTCGTACTGTCTTGGCCGCCACTGAATACAACGACTGCTTTTTCATTTTTCATAGTAAACATCTCCTTAGTTTTTTTGAGAGGGAGTTTTCGAACCTCTTTTTCGAACAATGTTAATAATAGCATAGGAGTAGAAGCTACTAGTAGTAGTTTCCACTTTAAATAAAATGATATATTTATTCAGTATTTATATACCGATTGAATCCTAATCAATTTCAATATATAAAATGTGATTTGTTGGTACATTCATATGTATAAAGGGAATAGACATCACCAAGGATCAAAAACGGGAAACATAAAATATATAGGATTAGTGCCGATTAACTCCACAAATTTTTATGATTTATGTATTAAAACGCTTTTTTAGCAGAAGATAATAACGAATCTTAACAATTACCGGGAAGAGTGTTTTTATGGTGCCCATTCGTAATGATGTAATCCCTTTAAAACTCGAAACGGTATTGCGGATTCAATAATTGTTCGAAACTGCTTATTAAATAAGGGAGGTGTTAAAATAATGAGAACGATACAACGAATTGCCTTGGCTTTGGTAATAATTGGAGCAATCAACTGGGGCTTAATTGGATTTTTTAAGTTTGATTTGGTAGCATCACTATTTGGTGGACAAGAGGCGTTTTTATCACGGGTGGTTTACGGTCTGGTTGGGTTAAGTGGATTGGCTTGCTTGGGTATCTTATTTAATCCAATCGAAGAAACAGTCGCAGATAAAGAACCCAATCGTCGAGGCGTTAATAATCTCAGTTACGATACTGAATTCGGTGAGGAAACAGATATTGCGAAGTTGCGCGAGTCTTCTAAGAAACCCATTGATGAAAAGAATTCAGCTGACACAAGAAAGCAGGATTCAACAGACAATAAAAAATAAAGGAAGCTGAGCAAAGTTGTGGCATTTGAAAAAACATCCCAGCCTATGTCATATTGACAAGGGCTGGGATGTTTTTTAATGCATTACCTATACTTTTTCGAAGGTATTAATATAAATTGGTGTCAATTTTCATTAATAATTTCTTCTACTGTAGATTCAACTTCAGCTCGTGACATTTTTTCTTTACCACTCTTAAGCGTTTTTAATGTTGTTTTTGCCAAGGCAAGTGGGATTTTACAGAATAAAAGAATGTTTTTAGTGTCTAATGACTCTACATAGGCATCCGCTTTTTCCAAGTTCTTTGTTGCATAGGAAAACATGTCGTTACGGTCCCAACCATCGGGAATAAAATGAACACCGCGATCAGCATCTTCCTCTTGATTGCGGAGCATATTGACTGCCTGCAAACCACGTCCGTACCCGATAGCTAATTCACGATCTGTTTTAGTGCCATCATACATCTCCCATATGTCCGAAAGCATAACACCTACTAATCCTGCTACATAGTATGTATATTCATCTAAATCTTCTTTGGTTTTAACTAACCAATCCTTCTCGACCCATTTCGCCATTCCGTCTGCCATAATACTTGTTGACTCTTTTACCTTGTCCATAATATTTTCCGGACAAAAAGATAGCCAATCAGCCAGCCTTAATGTTACTTCAGGTAAAAGGTCCTCATAAGGCTTTAATAGTTGTTGGTAGGCTGCGCCATCAAAGTCTGCTTTTAAAAGTTCGCTTGTTGAGCGCAAAAGATATTGCTTCGTCTCCGATTGTAATCCTTCGTGATCTTCAATTTCATCAATTGCTCGCATACATAAATATGCTGATCCTACAGACTTTCTTAATGTTGGATTTAGTAATTTGATGGGGATATAAAAGGTTCTACTTGTCAACTTAAGGATGTGCATGGCTTCTTTATTTAACTTTGCTTCATTAATCAATGAAATGATCCCCCTTTCACAATGAGGTTGTTAATGTTTTAACGCCAAAGATAGAAAACAATCAATTACTCGGATAGTGTCTCAAGTTATTCAGATTGTATTCGCTCACAATATACTTGGATCGTATAATCTTTATTGTATCATGGACGGCAGTAATACGTACAAATAAACTCAGCCTACAACTTAAAGGCTGAGTTTGGATTATATTGCAGTAAACTTCAAGTTGATGTCGTAATGTGCAAAAAAGTCAAATTATTATTTCGTGTTCTTCTTTTTAGCGGCATCTTCCAGTTTACTTTTTGGATCTTTTGATAGGTCAGTATCTGCATAACCTTGGGGTGTTACACTAGTCGCTTTCTTACCCTTATCGTTATTTTTGTCTTTCTCCATTTTTTCACCCCCAATTAAAATGAATTGCTATATGTGATTTTTCCTTGTCACTTCATCTGGATTTGTATCACTGTAGATACTAGTTCCAAGTCCGCCACTCTTGGCAATTAATTCTTTTACTTCATTATAAGTTAGGCCCGAGTTTGCATTTTTTCTTTTTACGTCTTCAATATCTGTTCCAGATACTGTATAAGTTCTTTTGTTCGAATTGCTATTTACGGTCAAAAAGTCACCTCCATTTTGTGTATACTTATGTTCTCTCAATTCAGGATAATTATTCAGGGATTTATTGTCATTGGTGCAAGTGACTATATGGGACACTGCTTCGGAAATACACTATAATTGTCTAGAGTGAAAATCCAAAACACGAAAAAAGGTAATTGCTGATTTATTGGACCAACAATGTAGTTCGTCTTTTAGCCGCATTTTACAAATGAGAAATCAATATAAAATAATCGTATAAGTCATAATGAAAAGTCAGTAATCTGAATAGGGATGCTGACTTTTCAATGTTTATAGTTATCAGATTGTGAAAGAGGGCATGCTAATGAAACAAGATTCATCCACACTTAAGGTAATGCGGTGCGGACTAGGCATGACGGATAATGCCCGCAAAGGAATAGCGAAATTGACAATGGACGAATATGCATTTTTTTCGATGCAAGAATCCTTTTATGTATATATTGAAAAACGACCGAATAATAGACAGGGAAATATGTCTTTTTCAATTTACTTTGATAACGTAGCGAATGAAGTTTTATCAAAACGTCTAAATGATAGAGTGGCCGTAATGGAATGCGTTTATCTAAATGAAAGTTTTTTGGCAACCGGTTTTCAAGTTAGGGGAAGGAAAGAACCCGTCCAGACAAACAGACGTCTTCCAGCACGCTTGAAATTTCTAGTAGGGCGTAGCACAGGTATTGCAATGCCGATTGATCTTTACACAAGCATTCGAGAATTGCCGATTGCACAAGAACGTTCGGAGTACGTGAAGAAAAGAATTGCCGGCTGGGAAGGCTATCTGCGAGTAGAGGAAAGAATTGCCGATGTCGATGATTTGACGACGCCTTTTTCACACGCATCTTTGAATGCAGACTTCAGTAAATTGACCATTCGATGTAAAGAACTAAAAGGAAATGAATGGAATACGATTAATGGTTTCAGTGTTAAGTTGAAAGGACTTCAAAATGAAATTGGAAATGTTATTAATACGAGTAAGGGCAAAGGGATTGTAGAAATCGAATTGAGTCGCAACTATAAAGAGATGGCTCGCCGGAATGAATGGAATCCGAATACATATAAGGAAGTAGTATTTAGTAACTTTGCTGCGCTTAGCCAGGTAAGGAGACTTCGAAAGGGGTTCAAAGATCTACAGGATGGACTTGCTGCCAATGCAAACTTGGAGAGGGTACTTTTTGAAGAGCGGCCAGTTGTACGTATTTCCAAGAAACAACAGAATCTTGTTTTTCATAATGAACTTAACCAGTTCCAGAAAGAAGCAGTCACTGGAGCAATGACTTCAAATGATTTGTATGTTATTCAAGGACCACCGGGTACAGGAAAAACGACGGTTATTTCAGAGATATGTCACCAGAATGTCAAAGCAGGCCTGCGTACTCTCGTTGCCTCCCAAGCAAACCTTGCTGTGGATAATGCACTCGGAAGACTTCTATCTCATCAGGACGTCCGAATTTTACGTTATGGTCGAACTGAAAGTATTGAAGAAGAAGGAAAAAAGTTTATTGAAGAAAACGTAGCTATAAACTGGAAAAACGTGACGTTAAATACCATCAATGCAAAACGCCAGTCGAATACAAATAGAGAAAGACAAATAAATGATTTGTTAGTTAATCATAGCGTAAAGTTAACAGAAATGAAGAATGAATTGGTGTCTTTAGACAAAAAAGTTGAATTGAAGGAAGCCGCTCAAGAAGAATACATAACTAATTCATTGACAATGAAAAAGCAACTTACTAATCTGAAGAGCTTGAAAGAAGAAAGTGATAAGTTGGTCGAAATTCAGTCTGCATTCATCCAATCTGGAACGACATTAACCAGTGAGGTTAATCGACTTGAAGAACTCGTCTTATCGAAATGCACAAGTATAACTACAGCAGGGCAAATGGAAAAATTAGAACTACGAATAGAGAAGCTTCAATACTTCATTAGCTATAGTCAAACAGTAAATAAGATTGACGAGATGAATAGGTCCATTGAGGCCCTCCATAAAGAAGCACAAATAATAAATAACAAGAAGAAGCGACTTCATGTATTTTTGGAGGATATTCAAAAAATCACTAAAATAGATCGTTTACAAAAACAGATGGATTCGTTTGAAATTATTCCACACTTCAACACACAGTGGAAAATTACCGAGTTAAATCAACTGATTGCCACTATTAAATCTGAAGCTGCCGACGTTGGATACAGTGAGTGGCAAGAACTTTCACAGCGACTATACAATGCCATTGAAATGATAGAGCGTTTATTGAAAGATAATGGTTTTATTAAGAAAGAATTGAAAAGAACAATTAATGATAAATATAGTTCTATTAAAGAAATTCATGGCCTTATTGACCGTGTAGGTAAATTTCTAATTCACCCATCTACCAAGAGCAGCCTAGAAACGCGTAGCTACTCTGCACAAAAATATGACAATCTCGAAAAAATAGCAATTGCACTTGAAATGTTATATGAAAGAAAGAGATTTTCAGAATTGCAAGAAGCAGGTTTTGAAAAACAAAATCAAATTAAGATAAACTCGAAAAAAATGTATTCTGTCATAAAAACCGAAATTAGCGAACAGACGAATCAATCCATAGTGGAAATAAGACAAGAAAAAAAAGCAATCGACTTAATTGCTAATAATCACCAAGCTGAGATCATCAGTCTTCAGCAAACGACCATGAAACTTTTAGAAAAAGTGGAACCCTTTGACGAAACCATGACAATCAGTTCTGCAATAGAGGAATTGAAGAAAAATGAGATCCTTTTTTCGGATTATAATGAGAATAAGAAGGATATCGAACAATATAAAGATGAATTAGAAAAGAAAAAGCATGAAAAGAGAATTAATGCAGAACATTATTTAGATACTTCAAAGGCACTTGAAGATATTAGAGATAAAACTGAGGCATTGAGCAGCAATCTCATGAAGTTGGAAAAAGTAATGATGACCTTGGATAAGCTATTGGATGAAAATCCTGAAGAAATCCGTAAACAAGTTTTAACTACCATTCAAACCATTTCGACTGAAGTAGAAAAACTTAAAGTAGAAAAAGAACGACTACCAATAACAGATAAACTCCAAAAAGAATGGGTTTCACTTCTGACTAATGCGACTGAATATGATTTAGATGAAATACGAAAACTGTATGTTAAACACGCAAACGTAATTGGTACAACCTGTGTTGCGTCTGCACGGCGTGATTTCATGGAGGAGTATCCTACTTTCGATGTAGTTATTATCGATGAAGTTTCCAAGGCGACGCCGCCAGAACTACTTCTCCCAATGTTAAAAGGGAAAAAAATCATATTAGTTGGAGATCATCATCAGTTGCCTCCGCTCATGGGACAAGCAACTCTTGAAGAATTACTTGAAGAAAGCAACAGTCATGAAGAAAAGAATGAACTGGAAAAGCTTTTGAAAGAATCATTATTTGAACGTCTTTTCAGAACGTTGCCAATACAAAACAAAACGATGCTGGGTATTCAGTACCGCATGCATGAAAGTATTATGGAAACAATTACGCCGTTCTATGAAGAAGGGAATTACAGTCTACGCTGCGGGTTAACTGATTCGGATTCCTTGCGTGATCATTTGCTTGATTCCCACTTCGTGAATAGAAAAGATCACCTGTTATGGTTTGATATGCCGAACGAACAAGAGTATTTCGAAGAGAAGGTCAAGGGCGGCACAAGTCGTTTCAATCAAGCTGAACTAAACATGACTTGTAAAATATTGAAGGATCTAGATATGGCTACTGAGAAGGCCAAAACCTCTGGGCTAATGAATCGAGATACTAAAAAAAGTGTCGGCGTAATTAGTTTCTACGGTGAACAAGTCAAAAGGATGGATCGGCTAATTCATCAAGAGCTGATACCTCAACATTTAAATTGCAGAACCGGCTCGGTTGATAAGTTTCAAGGAATGGAAATGGATGTCATTATATTGAGTTTTGTTAGAAACCATCGGGAAAAAGGTGGAGATATCGGTTTTGCGAGAGATTATAGACGTTTAAATGTAGCGTTATCTCGAGCACGTGAACTACTCATTATTGTAGGGAGTTCAGAAATGTTTACAGTACAGACGAAACATCCTAGTTCCAGGAAAATGTACGGGCGTTTACTAGAGAATATCAAAATGAAAAATGGCTTAAGAGGTCTAGATGGAATTGTTAAATCGTAATTTGATGGATGGAGGTCCCAGGTTAATGATTGAGTTGAAAGCGCGGTTAACTAAGGAACTTCAGCAAGACATCAATCTAAAAGTAATGGGTTCTCTAATTTGGAATCTACCTATACATTTAATTGAAATTGAATATAAAACGGTAATGCGAACTAAAATGGATATACTCATGAAAATGATGTTGATTGCATTTGGAAAAGCTGAATTTTCGACAGTAGAAGAATTAAGTGAAGTTCTTCTCGTAGAACAGCTCTTTATTAATGATTTAATCGATAAAATGTCCAGAACTGGTGTAATTGAAAAGAGAGAAGGCTTTTTTTCATTGACTGAAGCCGGGATTGAACAGCTGAAGAAAGGGATTTTTGAACATGAACCAGAAAAAAATTCGACACAGACGCTCTATAGTCCTAGTCATTCAGCGTTTTTGATAGGCGAAATGAAAAATAGTGTATATGAAAATGCTGAAGTCTACCGTTATTTTATTGATTTTGATGAGAGGGATTTAGCAGTTATAGAAGATGACTTATTAATAGAAGCGCTTAAAAAGAGTGGTGTTGAGTCAGGTGAAGGAAACGTTCAAGTCATCGTTTCAGAAATTATATCTGCATCTGACTTTGCAACTGAATCATCACAATGTATAGAATTTCATTTGTATAACAAATCTGAAGATACATTATACGCGCGTGTTTGGAATATACTAACAAGTCACTGGGATGAGGTAATCGAAGCACAATTAAATGAAAAGGAACGAAAAAAGTGGCGGGAAACTTATTTGGCATAAGTTAACTAGCCGGTCTTTGTCCTTAGAACATCGTTTGAACCAAGTATCACAGAAACTAATCACATAAATGCATGTATAAAGTAGCCTTGCTCACTGTAAAAGTGATCAAGGTTTTTTGTTTTTGATTTACATGATATTTGCTGCGGCAACTTTATCAAAAATAGTTTGCATCTTTTCGTATATCAGCGCATATACTAAATAGTTCAATGACTTTATAAGGAAGCTTATATATTTCCTTCTACCGTTTTGTCTTTACAAATTAGGCGATTATAATTCGGTTATTCAATTGTTCAATATACATAGTTGATAAATGCTGAAATTTAAAAGTGATAATAAAAAATATTCAGTATATTGTAACTATTTGAGGCTATCAAACGTCTAATATGGACACAATCATTTTAGAAAAGAGGGGTAAACTATGAGAGAAAAGAAAAGATTGTTAATTGCTTCAGTTGCGATAGTAATTGGGATTGGATTGTTTACACCATCTTATACATCAATGGCAGCCGAACAAATTGAATCGCAAATTAAAGTTGGACAAATTATTAAAGGCACTGTATTAGAAAATTGGGGTAATGAAATTATAGTTAAAGGAGATGACGGTAAACGCTACCATGTAGGACTCTATAATTTTGAAGAAGAACAAATTCAAAAGATGAATGTTTCTATCGGTTCCACTGTGCAAATCGAAGGAGAAATACTGTCTAGCTTTTCGGAATTATATGACTTCAACTATTTTGTGAAAACATTACCCGAAGGAGTAACTGAAGATGAAATCAAGAAGTTAGAAAAACTTTATAATAGAGTCATGGTTTTGGAAAAAGATGAGTTATGGGAAGAGTCTGGGAAGGTCTGGGTTAAAATTAATGAAATAACAAACCCATATTATCTGAAGAACTGGGAGCCGGAACCTTTTGATATTTATATCAGTATGTTTGAATATTCTTTTTCAAGTGACGACTTGATACAAATGGAAGAGCTTTATAACCAATGGATTACGCTTGCAAAAAGTGGTCAAGAAGAAGAATCAAGTAGTAAGTTGAATCAACTATTTGAAATTGTCGGCAACTATTATGTGGAGCCAACATTTGATGAATATATTGCAAGCATGGATATGATTATTCCGATTGAAGATTATCAAGTGATAAAGAACTTATATGAAGATGCTCGTCAGGCAAATATAGATGAAGATGAACAATTATCGATGGCTAAATGGGAAGCCTTTGACTTAGCGATGCGTCCCTATTACCGTGCCGCATACCCAATGCCGACATTTGAAGAACAAATGTCTTACAATGATTTCGAAGTCTCGGATGTAGACTTTTCTAAGCTAAAGCAGATTTATGCAACTATCCTAGACCTGGAGCAGAGTGGTAAATATGATGATGTAGATAGCCAGTGGCAGCTGTATTACTCTATTTTAGAGCCTTATTATACAATTAATGAAAGTATCCCATTTCGTGCTTTACAAGTTATTGCAGATGATAAAGTGAAGCGCTGAAAAAAGTGTGTAGATTGAAAGTATCAAATCGGTATATAAATATGAATATGTTATTGTGATAAACAGGTAAAATGAATTTCCTCGAATAGTAGTTAATAGCCAGTAAAATTATTCAATTTGTCATTGAATAATTTTACTGGCATTTTTATTTTACAAAAAAATGTACATAGTTAGAAATCCACAAATCATTTGATAGAACTTCTAAGTGGAAGTTCTTTCAAATGAAATTCTTTCCTGTATTATTACAGTATGGTAGACAGTTTTCTGATACTTCATTAGGAATCCTTGTAGAAAAAACGAAACGTAGTTGGCTATGACAACAAAGTCGGAAGTATCTATGTCAAATTGTAGACCTGTGAATTCTGTGCTCGTAAGAATAAGGAGCATGACTGAATTTGATAGTGTCGGAAGAATTATTTTTGGAAGCGTCTTACAATCAATAATTAAACTTAGGAGTGTGTGGAAAATGAAAAACTATCTAATGTATATTAACGGAGAATGGGTTGGGGAAGATCTTGAGAAGCTAGAAGTTAAGAATCCAGCGAATGGCCAAGTTGTGGGTTCAGTCCCAGTTGGGGGAGAAACTGAAACGAATCAGGCAATAGATAGCGCACATGAAGCCTTTCAAACTTGGTCCCAAACGACTGCATATGAAAGAGCCAAGTATTTAAAAAAATTGAATGACCTTATATTAATAAATCAAGAAGAATTGGCACAAGTGATGACGATGGAAATGGGCAAGCCGATTAATGAATCCAGAGGAGAGGCTGCTTCAGCCGCTACATATATTGAATGGTATGCGGAAGAAGGTAAACGTATATACGGAGAGACAGTCCCTTCCCATATTGCTAATAAACGTATGCAGGTATGGAAAAAACCTGTCGGAGTTGTTGCGGCAATCACGCCATGGAATTTCCCAGCAGCCATGTTAACCCGTAAAATGGGACCTGCTTTAGCGGCTGGCTGTACAATTGTAATAAAACCTTCTGGTGAAAGTCCCTTGACAGCGGTTAAACTTATTGAGTTATGTGAAGAAGCTGGGTTTCCGAAGGGTGTAGTTAACCTAGTAACAGGATCTTCATCGAAAATAGGAAAAGCGATAATGGAAAATGACAAAGTACGGAAGGTAACGTTCACTGGATCTACGGAAGTCGGTAAATTGCTAATTCGACAAAGTGCGGATCAAGTCAAACGCCTATCGATGGAACTCGGAGGACATGCACCAATCATTATTTTGGATGATGCGAATTTAGAAAAAGCCGTAAAAGGTGTAATTGCATCTAAATTTAGAAATGCAGGTCAGACTTGTGTTTGTGGAAATCGAATATATGTGCAATCGGGTATTCATGATACATTTTTGGAGAAATTTACGGATGCAGTGAAGAAATTAACTATAGGCGATGGCATCAATGAGGAAACAGATATTGGACCATTGATAAATCAGAGTAGTGTGGACAAAGTAACAAATCAAGTAGCCGATGCTCTCTCAAAAGGTGCTTCTCTATTAACTGGCGGAAGTGCGTTAACAGATGAAGGTGGAACTTTTTATACACCTACTGTGCTAAGTGGGGTTAATCCATCCATGGTTATTATGCAAGAGGAAACGTTTGGGCCTGTAGCACCTGTTCAGAAATTCGAGACTATAAAAGAGGCTATCCAATTAGCGAATGATACAAATTATGGTTTAGCAGCCTATGTCTTCACTGAAAGTGTATCTAAAGGCACGCTTTTAATTGAACAACTGAATTTTGGAATTGTTGGCTGGAATGATGGTACTCCTTCTGCTGCTCAAGTTCCATTTGGGGGAATGAAAGAGAGTGGAATTGGTCGCGAAGGCGGTCATGAAGGACTGGAAGCGTTTTTGGAGACGCAGTACGTATCGATTGGGATGGATTAATTCTAGGTAAGTATTATTTATATAAAGATTTTAAAATACACTCACATATACATCTATTAAACATGAAAATCAGCCAATTATTAAAATGGCTGATTTTTTTCTTATTAAAATAATTTGGACTCAGATAGGTTCACCAAAAAAAATTTACTAAATGACCATAACCTTCTTGTAACATTAAATAGGATGAACCATAGAGCTGCACTGTTAATGCTCTTGTCTCTTGATTAACTCTAATTTTGAATATCACTAGTTGCCCACAATAAACCTATTTATTATAACTACTCACTTTCTATGAGTTTTAATGTTTCCCCGATTTTCAAAACATATAACCGTTGTTCATCCAAAGCATTTTTCTTCCATTCATTTAGTAAGCGGTCAAGGGCTTCTTTTGGTGTGTCATCAGCTAAACGAAAAGCACCGTAATGCATAGGAATCATGGCATTTGACCGGGTATCTAAGAATGCCTTTACAGCTTCTTCCGGGTTGACATGCTGCATTTCCATGAACCATTCAGGTTCGTATGCACCAATTGGCATGAGACAATAATCAATTTCGTATTTATCCCCAATATCTTGAAAACCTTTGAAATAACCACTATCCCCTACAAAGTAAAGTGTATAGCTAGTTTCTTGTATGATCCAACCACCCCAATGTGAGGTATTTGTATCTGTAAGTGTCCTTTTTGTCCAGTGCTGTGCAGGTACAAAAACGAATGTTAGGCCATCTAGCTGTTTTTCATCCCACCAATTAAATTCAATGATTTGTTTAAAACCTTTACGTATGAAACCTTTTTTCAATCCTTCTGGTACAAGAAATTTCGGATTGCCCAGTAACTTTTTAATCGAAGTGTAATGGAGATGATCGTAATGGCTATGTGAGATCAGTATATAGTCGATTGATGGTAAATCTTTGATTGCTATTCCTGGAGGCATGAGACGCTTCTCGGATCCAAGCCTGTTCGCCCACACAGGATCTGTGAGGATATTGAGACCATTCAACTGAATGAGAAATGTAGAATGTCCAATCCAGGTAATCGTGGGAATTGACCGATTTGTTTGGAGAAAAGTTTCATCAATATCCTTCGCCACTGGAATTCTATATGATAAATCCTTCTTTTTTGATAATCTTTCTTTTCTCCAACGAATTAATTCTTTGAACGATGATGTTGCAGTGATACCTATGTTTTCATAGCGTCTCTTTTTCAATGTAAACCACCTCTTCGGTTTGGAAATGGGGAATTATGTTATACATTAACTATAACTAATATTTACCGTACTACCAAGTTAAAGTCACATGGATAAAATTTATACATTTTCTGTAAGCGGAAACTAGTGAAATCATAAATGGACAATATGAAAAAGCGATCAGTCAGATATCTAAATGACTAATCGCTTTTTGTAGTATTTATTAATGCCTAAAGTTTGTTCTGCGATAACTCCATTGTTGGTATTGAAAACGTATAAAACAACCGATGCAGAACCCTAGTATTGCGATAAGTGCAGCCAGACCAACCATAACTGTAGCAATATTAAATAACAAGGACCACTTTAATAGTGAACTAACACTTGCTATTATTAGGAATCCGACAGCCAGCCATTGGTTAAACCTTAATTGAGCATAGTCTTCTTGAACGTACTGATTTGCGGGTTTAGTGAGCAATCGTTTAACAATTACCAAAATAGGATGGAAGCCTGTCAATAAACTTGATAGGTTCGCGATTAAAGGGATAAGTAGTATCCAAGCTGACTGTGTCAAAAGTGCAATAATTACCGCCAATACAATTGTCCATTGATTTACCATAACTAAAGGCTTCGAAATTGTTTTCATTTTAAACCTACTATTCTTATTGGATTTTATATAATTATATATCTAGTTAATCAAATTGTAAAACGTTCAAGCATCTAATCAGCATGTGAAATTGTGAGTTACAATGCATAATTCAGAGTCGGAAAGGACATATTGATAATTAAAAAAGAACTTGAAGTATTAATCATAGGGGGATCTCCATGACAACTATAGTCAGGATAACCAATGTAGAAATAAACAATCTGAAAAATGTAAAGAGAGGTGAATTTCATACAAATTCAACTTTCGATACTTTGGAAAAAGCTGATGTCATAGGATTTTATGGTCAGAATGGTTCTGGAAAAACAGCTGCGGTAGAAGCTTTCAACCTACTAAAAACGTTGTTATCAGCCCGGCACGATGCATCACTTCCTAAAATAACATTTAACTTACTCTATTTTGGAGAAAAGGCAATTCGATTGGTTTTTCGATTTATTGTGGAAAACAGTTTTGGTGAATTTTACGTTAATTATTCCGTTTCCTTATCTGCAGGAAAATCGAAATATCAGGTGCTTGAAGAAGAAGTGGTATACCGAAAAAACAAAGAAGAAGACCCATTCAAACTTTTGATTTCAAAGAAAGAAAACAATATCGTCATTGGAAATAGAAAAATTCATGAAATGAATGAATCTGACAGAGTCTCCGTTATTGTTGCCAATCGGTTGGCTGCGAGTAACTATACGTCTCTAGTTTTTAGGGAAGAGCTGAAGGAAGTTTATAGCAACGCCCTTGATGAACATGAAGTCGAAATTATTAACAGTCTATCGCTAAACTTTAATCAGGACTTACATGTAATTGACACGATTCAATATGGTTTGTTAGTCGCTAATCTTGTCATGCCATTTAGTGTTCATTTGGAAAAAAAACGTGGTCATATACCATATGAAATGACTGACACAATGGTGTTGCCAATCGATTTATTTGAAACAATAGATCAAGTGGTTACCCAAACGAATATTGTTTTACAGACAATAATTCCAGGTCTTCGAATAATAGTTAGACAAATCAATAAACAGAAGTTGAGTGATGGCAACGAAGGGATTCGCTTTGAGTTTCTTGCGAGAAAAGGGGAGATTGAACTACCGCTACGAAGCGAGTCTGAAGGTACTTTGAAAATCATTTCAATTTTAAGTACATTAATAGCCGTTTACAATAAACCAAACGCTTGCGTAGTGATTGATGAGTTGGATGCGGGGATTTTTGAGTATCTACTTGGTGAAATATTGGAAGTATTGAATGAAAATGCACAAGGACAACTTATTTTCACGTCACATAATTTGCGTATATTAGAAGTTCTCCCCATTCGAAACTTATGGTTTACGACACTAAACGAAGAAGACAGGTACCATCAACTAAAAGGCGTTAAAGAGTTGAGCAATGCGAGGGATGTCTATTTACGTGCTGTACAACTAGGAGGACAGGAAGAAGCAATATATGAAGAAACAAGTTTGTTCGATATTAAAACAGCGTTCCGAAAAGCAGGAAAAGTACATGACGAATAGTAAAAAGAAAGTTGTAATATTAATTGTCGAAGGAAGTTGTGAAGAGGTTTTACTATATAATCGGTTGCGCATTCTCTTTGAGCAGCATAATATACGATTCCATATACAGCGTGGTGATATTTTATATGATTTAGACAAGCCGAAAGAACCAATCAAGTCTGTAATTGATAATGCTGTGAAAGAGTTTATGATAAAAAGTAAATTTCGCATCGATGATATATTTTGTGTTGTGCATATTACTGATATGGATGGTTGTTTTATTCCAGAAGAGGCTATTATTATAGATGAAACACAAAAAGAACTTACAGTTTATCATACAGATCGAATTACTGTGCCCCATGATAAGCAGAAACAGCAAATAGCAGTTAGGAATGTGGATAGAAGTAGAAATATCAATGAGATGAAATCAGCAGATAAAATACTTTCTGGAGAAATCAATTATCGGATGTACTATTTTTCAAGAAATTTAGAGCATGTTTTATTTGAAAATCTGAATCCGGAAAAAGGTGGGAAATTTCCTGAAGTGGAACGTTTTATTGAACAGCTTGAGATTCCGATTGAAGAATTTCTGCAGGATTCAATGCCAGAATCGAAAGGAATCGATCCTTATTCGGAAAGCTGGAAAAGAGTAACTGTGGATACAGCATCACTGCAAAAATTCAGTAATGTGCCTTTGTTATTTGAATTCATAAAAGTACAATCCGAACAACTTTGAGGTTATTGAAAGTCGTGCGAGTAATCTACTGGAAATGCTCATAATTAGTGTCCATAATCATGAACATTAGCGTATAAAAGATGTGTAGTATGGCAATACTGATGTATCACTATGCGATTTTAGAAAGGAGAGTCTAATTTTGAGCGAGAAAAAACCTCAGCATGAACAGATGACGACTAAAAACAATGGTTTGAGTTCGATGCAAGAAGTGGTGTATCATGAAGAATTTAAAAAAGCAGATAAAGCTATTGAAAGTGGAGAAAAAAAGGATAAAGAAAATAAAAAAGGCTAATTTGTCAGGAAGAAAATTGATATAGTTTATAGAGGATCAAAAAACGATTGCAATATAACTGCAATCGTTTTTTGAATTGATAAAATTATTCCTGTTGACGATAATACTCATCGATTGGAACAAATAGACCTACATTGCCATACGTATCATCGTTAGATGTAGCGAATACGATGCCAATCACTTTACCATTACGATTAATAACCGGACTGCCGCTGTTCCCACGATAGACAGGGGCCTTCATCATAACGACAGGTATATCCCAATCTGGTAGTTTTAGATAATCAATAATCTTTCCTTGGTTTGCAATGCCAGTAAAGCTTAAAGGATTTCCAATGAAGTAAACGGATTCGTCATCTCCAAACTCCGTTTTTTCGGCGAGTTGTAGAAATGGGAAATTACTACCTTTCACTTTTACTACAGCGAGATCGACGGATGGATATGTATGTATGACTTCAGCATTGAAACGGCCCTCATTTGGAAATAGAACCGTTACTGAATCATTACCTTCGACAACATGGTAATTTGTAAGGATTATTCCATCATTTGATATTGAAAAGCCGGTGCCTTTGCTGTCTTCTGTCTTAATAACAACAACAGACTTTTTATATTCCGTGATATTATCTTGTTGGGATAGTTTTGAGGATGTTATTAAAAAGTCAATAGCAGGAATCGAATAGATTTGAAAAATCATTCCAAAGGTATTGAAGAACAACACGATTGAGATGAGCCAGAAAAGCCATTTTGGAAAGGGGCGTTTAATTTTGTGGTTCTCTTTCTCTTTTGTCGCTCTTATAAGGGCTTCACGTTGTGCTTCTAAAACGAGTACTTGTAATTCTTCGTCTTCTATTTCTTCCAAAATGTCTTTATCTTTCAAATCACTCTTATGGCTATCATTTAAGTCCACAAGTTCACACCCTAACCATTATCATTATAGTCATTATACACATCTGCATGAACTGCGATTTTCATATGGAAAAACTCTATTTCAATATCATTTTTCTTCGTTTTCAAAAAAGCGTTATTGAAACGTCGTCAATTAATGATTCTCTCTGGATGAGTATACAGGTTGAAGGAGTTTTGTCGAACAAAGCCGATAATGGTAATGCCGAGTTCTTCCGCCAGTTCAAGCGCCAGTTCGGTAGGTGCTGACTTTGATAGTACAATTTCACAGCCGATTTTTGCTACTTTCAATAAAATCTCAGATGAAATTCGACCGCTAAACACAATAACTTTGTCGCGTACTGGAATTTTATTTTTCAAACAATGCCCATATATTTTATCCAATGCATTATGTCTACCAATATCCATCCTTGATAAAACAATACCGCTTGGTTCACACAAAGCAGCATTATGGACGCCGCCCGTCTGGTGGAAGAGGTCTGCAGTTCTATCCATCTCCTCCATCAAGAAGAAACAATCTGCGGGTGTTAGGTTAACATGGATTTCTGTCATCTTTTTTGCTGTCAATGCATCGTTGGCGAACACAAATCCTTGTCTACTCATACCGCAACAAGAGTTAATGTAGCGCTTGTTCAATAGTTTTTCGTAAAAGGGATACATTTTGACAGTTTTGATATGAACGACGCCCACCTCTTCCTGCACCCAAATTTCTTTGATATCATCATACTTAGGAATGACGCCTTCAGAGACCAAAAACCCAACAGCCATATCCTCGATGTACTCAGGCGAGCAAACGATTGTGGCAAATTCTCGATCGTTGATTTTGATGGTGACTGGATGTTCGACTACAACTAAGTCTTCTTGTTTAGAAAATTGTTCGTTTGAATAACGAGAAACAGTCCGTTTCTTATCTAGTTTCAACTATCTTTCCTCCCTCATGGCCAATATTTCGGTCGAAAAGGAATACGGATACAGCAATGTCATCTTCAAATTTGATGTCCGAGAAAAGGTGGACAAACTTAGCACCGACGAGCTCTTCCATGCCTTCAGGTGGTGATTTTTGATAAACTTCCTGGATCATTCGAGTCCTTGCGGTATGGACCATTTCTTTTCCTTCCTGTGTACCAGCAATAAAATTTTCGGTCGGTGTCAAATTCCCATAAAGTGTGGAAATTATCATATTATCGACAAAAACCGTGTGGATTCTTTCAGGACCTTTACCAAATAAATCTTTTCTAAGCTTTCTGATGATATCGTTAAATTGATGTATCTTTTTCGACATTTATTTATTCCTCCTTTGTAAGTAAAAGTAAAACAGATTAATAGAAAAAGTAATGATTGATTATTCTTACATGTTCAAATATACTAGTATCAAAGAGGGCGGTACAGTATTAACTGCTGTGACGTTATTGAACGTTATGAAAAAAATGGATTGGTAATTTAACATGTCCTGTTAGAAGACTATTCCACTATGAAAGTGCACTTGTCAAGTTAGTGTATTTTTTCATGGTGGTTTTTTATTGATAAAATAGGAGGCGCCAATATGCCAATTAAGATTAACGGTTCCGAATATGACTTCGTGGAAGGCAAGACAATTCTTGAGGTGATCAATCATTATCAAATTTCTCATCCGCAAATATGTTACTTACCAGAAGTAGACCCAATTGAGACGTGTGATACGTGTATCTTGGAAGTGGATGGTCTTCTAGTGCGTGCTTGTTCAACAAAAGCAGTTTCCGGAATGAACATTGCGCTTTCTTCGACTCGAGCTAAAGAAGCCCAGACCGAGGCGATGGATCGGATTCTCGAAAACCATCTGCTGTATTGCACAGTATGTGATAACAACAATGGCAACTGTAAAATACATAATACAGTGGATATGATGGAGGTTGAACACCAAAAGTATCCTTATGAACCAAAGTGCACACAAGATAGTGTAGATTTTACGCATCCGTTTTACCGATACGATCCGAATCAATGCATTGCTTGTGGTCAGTGTGTGGAGGTATGCCAAAACTTACAGGTGAATGAAACCTTGTCGATTGATTGGGAGAGGGATCGTCCAATAGTCCTGTGGGATGGGGGAGCGAAAATCAACGACTCATCCTGCGTTGGTTGTGGCCACTGTGTTACCGTATGCCCTTGTAATGCGCTAATGGAAACCTCAATGCTTGGCGAAGCTGGTTTCATGACGGGGCTGAAAGAGGAGCTTCTAACGCCGATGATTGAACTAGTTAAAGATGTTGAGCCAGGGTATAGCGGAATTATGGCAATCTCGGATGCAGAAGCAGCGATGCGCGATACGAGAACGAAAAAAACGAAAACAGTTTGTACATTTTGCGGTGTTGGCTGCTCATTTGAAGTGTGGACAAAAGACCGGGAAATTTTAAAAATTCAGCCGGTTTCAGATGCACCGGCCAATGCGATTTCTACATGTGTTAAAGGGAAGTTTGGATGGGATTTCGTTAATAGCGACAAACGAATTACGACGCCACTTATCCGTAAAGATGATTCTTTTGTAGAAGCTACGTGGGAAGAAGCACTGAACCTGGTTGCACAGAGACTCGGAACAATCAAAAAAGAGTATGGAAAAGACGCTGTCGGAATCATTTCCTCGTCGAAGATTACGAATGAGGAGAACTATGTGATTCAAAAGCTTGCCCGTCAAGTTTTTGAAACGAATAACGTCGACAACTGTTCACGTTATTGCCAATCCCCAGCAACGGACGGCTTGTTCCGTACAGTTGGCATGGGAGGGGACGCTGGAACAATTAAAGATATTGCTAGTGCAGGTCTAGTGATTATTGTTGGGGCTAACCCAGCTGAAGGACATCCTGTACTGGCCACACGTGTAAAGCGAGCTCATAAATTACATGGGCAAAAACTAATTGTTGCTGATTTACGAAAACACGAAATGGCGGAACGCTCGGATATTTTCATTAGCCCGAAGCAGGGGACAGACCAAGTGTGGCTAATGGCAGTTACAAAATACATGATCGATAATGGATGGCATGACCAGTCATTTATTGATGAAAATGTCCATTACATGGAAGAATTCAAAGAAGTATTAGAAAAATATACACTTGACTATGCCGAAAAAGTTACTGGAGTGTCGAAAGACATGCTCATTCAAACAGCTGAAATGATTCGTGATGCTGACGGTACTTGTATTCTTTGGGGAATGGGAGTGACACAAAATACTGGTGGATCGGACACTTCAGCTGCAATATCCAATTTGTTGCTTGCGACTGGTAACTACCGTCGATCCGGAGCAGGAGCATATCCTCTTCGCGGGCATAATAATGTACAGGGTGCATGTGATATGGGATCACTACCAGGATGGCTTCCAGGGTATCAGCACGTTACTGATGATACAGCGCGTCAGAAATTTGAGAAGGCTTACGGCGTTAAAATAGATAGTAAGCCAGGGCTCGATAATATTCAGATGCTACATTCCGTTGATGACGGAATTATGAAAGCGATGTATATTGTAGGTGAAGATATGGCGCTTGTCGATTCTAATGCGAACTACGTACATGACGTCTTGTCTAAACTCGACTTTCTCGTGGTACAGGATATCTTTTTCTCGAGAACAGCACAATATGCAGATGTCATTTTACCAGCGGTGCCATCACTTGAAAAAGACGGTACATTTACAAATACAGAGAGACGCGTACAACGTTTATACAAAGCACTACCAGAACTTGGCGAAGCGCGAGCGGACTGGTGGATTGTTCAAGAAATCGCTAATCGACTAGGTGCAAAATGGAACTACAGTCATCCTAGCGAGATTTTTGCGGAAATGGCAAGTCTCTCACCAATATTCTCTCAAGCAGATTTTAGTGTGATGGAAGGCTGGGATAGCTTTTTATGGGGCAGTTTTGACGGTGCTAGCACACCACTCCTATACGTGGATGGTTTTAACTTCCCGGATAAAAAAGCACGTTTTGCTTTGTCAGACTGGGTTGAACCTGTAGAGTTTCCAGAGGAATATGATCTTCACATTAACAACGGACGTTTACTTGAACATTTTCACGAAGGTAATATGACAAATAAATCAGATGGGATACAAGAGAAATTGCCCGAGGTTTTCGTTGAAATTTCACCAGAGCTTGCGAAAGAACGCGGCGTGTTAAGTGGTTCTCTCGTCCGTCTAGTTTCTCCATATGGAGCATTGAAGTTGCCGGCTCTCGTGACGGACCGCGTCAAGAACAATGAATTATTCTTACCGATGAACTCGGTTGAAAAAGAATCAGCCATTAACTTCCTAACTGGTCCCGCTGTCGATCAGCGTACAAATACGCCTGCTTATAAACAAACGAAGGTACGAATGGAATTACTTCAAAGAGGCGGTGGAAACCCATTGCCTAAGTCGAATCACCGTAATAAAAGTCGTCATCCACAAAATGGTGTAGAAGTGGAGCGTAAATGGGCGCGTCCAGGATATGTTCAATTAACTGATAAAGAGTGAGGTGTGTTGAATGGCAGTACCCATTACTTCTATTCGTATAGAAGAACTACCACTAGAAGAAAACAAAAAGAAGAAATTAGATGAACTGCAATCATTGATCATCCAACAGGATCAAGCTCTCAATAAAATACTTGAAATTACCGGTGAATTGGACAATGCAGGAGTTTTTGATGCCGTGAAGGCAATGGTGAAAGCGAAAGATGATATTGCTAAAATTGCGGTAGACCAAGTGTCGAAGGAACCAGTGACTAATCTCATTAATCATATGCTTAATGCAATATCGGTGATTTCATCAATTGACCCTCAACTTACCGCAAAGCTGGGAGTTAGTATTAAAAGTGGTCTGCATGAAGCGGAACTTTATAAAGACAACGAACAGAAGGTGACTATTTTCCAGATAATGACGGCTTTAAACGATGCTGACATTAACCGAGCTGTTAAATTTGGTTTAGATTTTATGAAAGGAATGGGGAAGGAATTAGCCGGTGACGATTAAGCTGCATGTTTATAATACGATAAATTATTAGTGTCATTTGCATAAAAATAGCTCCTTCCAAACGACGACACGTCGAGGAAGGAGTTTTTGGAGATATAATCTTGTTATTAAATGAAGATAAGTGTTGATACTAGTTAGTAATCAAAAAGATCCGCTTAATTTACTTTGGTACGAAAGTTTTACAATCCGTTTCTTCACTGCTTGAAGCTTGTTTACCCTTTTGACTGACAACATAAATTGAATTAGCTCTACATTTGTTTCCTGAACCCCAATATTTACAGTTCTTCACTTCGCACAAAATTTCTTGTGACATCGTAACACACCTCCTTTTTGTTATGATGAACAGAATTGATAGGAACGATACCTTTTAAAAACTGTACTCTTTTTTAATAATTTATTTTCTGAAAATGTCGCAATTACAGATTTCTGAATGAGAACAGATATGGATTTAAAGCAGAATTTATCGTAAGTTAAATAAAAATCATTGCTTAGAAGTTATGTATGAAGCATAATGTACACTTAGCGAAATTAACCATAGGAGTTGTTCATAAATGTCTATTGATAAAAAATCGGAATTACAACTTAAAAGTCAGGGAAAACAATCAGAGAACAGAGGTATCCTGTTGGTGAAATGTCCGGAGAAACCGGGAATTGTATCAATGTTGTCGACGTTTATACATAATCACGATTCCAATATTATCGAATTGAATCAATATTCAAATGACCCGGAAAACGGTACTTTTTTCATCCGGATTGAGTTTTATTGTGAAAGTCTGGTTAATAAGTCATTAGAAATGGAAAAGAATTTTGAATCGGTGGCTGCTAATTATTCTATGAACTACCATTTTGTATATGGGAATGAACGCAAACGGACAGCTATCTTTGTTTCAAAAGAGACTCACTGTTTAATGGAGCTTTTATGGGAATGGCAAAATGGCGACCTGAACACAGACATAGTTGTTGTTATTAGTAACCATGAGCATGCGCGTGGAATCGTTGAGTCATTAGGTATACCATTTAAATATATTCCCGCAAACAAAGACATTCGAAAAGAAGTTGAACAAGAACAGATTCGCCTAATGGAAGAGTATGATGTTGATTTATTGATACTTGCTCGTTATATGCAAATTCTTACGACTGATTTCGTCAGCCGTTTTGAGAATCAGATTATTAATATTCATCATTCTTTCCTTCCTGCATTTATTGGTGCACGACCATATGAGCGTGCATACGATCGTGGTGTGAAACTAATTGGGGCGACATCCCACTATGTAACGAATGATCTTGACGAAGGTCCCATAATTGAACAAGACATTGAACGGGTAGACCACCGTGATAGCATCATTGATTTGAAGAAAATAGGTAGTCGGATTGAGCGTCGTGTTCTTGCGAAAGCTGTAAAGTGGCATCTTGAAAATCGAATTATTGTAGAAGGTAACAAAACAATAGTATTTCATTAAAAAGTGATTGCAGCTTCTAATCCCCAAAATTAAATAGACCAGTTTCAAATTTAAACACGATAGTAGTTAACTTCGTGTCCAATTAGAAACTGGTCGTTTTGTTGTTTAACTAATGTAACTTATGTGCATTGGAAAGTAACGATTTGGTCTAAATCTGTACCCCAAGGAATCCAGGAAAATCCATTCCACTTATATCCAGTTGTTGCTAAATAATCGATGTATGTTGGATGATACCAAAATGAACTGCGGTTTTTGAGTTTTATAAAGGTATCGCGATATAAGCAACCGCGCAGTGCGCCTGGGTCCACTGTAAGTACTCCACCTTTATGCTGAGGCATCGTTGATGGTGGGGGATTAGTAGGTGCTGAACCTTTTTTTGTATCTTGAATGTGTTCATCGCTTTTCGGGTAATGTGGCTGTCCAAAAGGGAGTTCTGCATTATTCGGATTTAATGGCTCGGGAATTTGATTCTCATTCAATATTGAGTTCCTCCTTTAAGTTAGCTTCGTCTTAGTATATGTGAGTAAAGAAAATTAGGAACGTCAATCATTTTATGTCTATTTATTTAGATCGTCTAAACACCCAGCAGGCACAGACGAAGAAAAATCCTGATGTTGCAAGTAGAGGCATTTGTTCGTCCCAGACGCTGAAAAAGATAGTTGTAAGGGACAATACTGCAATGATTCCCGCAAACATACGTGTTTGTAAACGAGTGCGCTCAATCTCTTTCCTGGAATCCCGCGTTTGCATGTATTCGCGCATGCGTGTCGGTTCATCGAGGAACGTATTTAATTTATTTGGGAGTGCTCGCAAAGGTCCAATGAGTTTGAGTGCAATACGTTTTGCATCATCTTTTGAATATGAACCGTCTCCGATTGTTTGTTTCTTCGCCCACTCCACTATTCGCGGTCTTCCAATTGCAAGTAAATCAACTTGTGGATCCAAGACATGAAGAACACCTATGAAAATTGAGACAGCTCGCCCTAAAAAAGCGAACTCTGACGGAAGCTGTACCGGTTGTGTACGGATTATTTCTTTTAAATCATCGAGTAAACGGTCAATCACAAAACTATTCATTTCATTTAAGTCATTCGATTCGTAGGCGTTTACAACACTTTCAATTGCCTCTGCCAATATGCTTCGATCCGCATTTGGTAACAAGAATTTCAAAGCTTCCAATCCATCCAACACTTGATCATACTGTTTGAAAATAATCCCTTCAATTATTTCTAATATCGAACGGGCCTCGACAGGAGTAATGTTTACTATCATCCCAAAATCGATTAAAAAGAGCGTTCCATCTTGCTGAACTAAAATATTACCGCCATGTGGGTCAGCATGGAATTGACCACCTTCAAGTATTTGCTCTAGAAACAATCGGACAAGTCGTTCCGAAAGTTCACGGGGATTGATGTCATTCTGCTTCAGAAAAGCAATATCCGTAATGCGAGCCCCTTCAATCCATTCCATAACAAGAACGCGACGCGTGGAGAATTCATCATAGTAGACGGGAAAACGAACACCTGGCATAATCGTAAAGCGTTCTGAAAAGCTTCGTCCGTTTTTCATCTCCTGCAAAAAATTCAACTCTGCGCCAATTGTATCAACCATTTCTCCGTACAATAAGGTGAAATCTATTTGTTTACTGAATGAAGTGAACCTTTTTATTAACCAAATAACAATTCTCATAGCACGAAAATCGACACGTAGAATTCGTTCGATATTTGGTCTTTGAATTTTTACGGCAACAGCAGTTCCATCTTTTAATGTGGCCTTGTATACTTCACCAATAGAGGCCGAAGCAATAGGTCCATCAGAAAGGGTTTCGAGATATTCATCGAAGCTCGTACCCCATTCATCCTCTAGGAGTCTAATCGCTTTTTCTTTAGGAACTGGTGTCACATGATCTGTTAAACCTTCCAATTCTGCAATGAACGATTGAGGCATAATGTCAGCCCGTGTTGACAAGAATTGACCCATTTTAATCATTAAACCGCCTAGCTCTAACGCGATTTCCTTATATTCTTTCGCTTGTTTCGTTACAAGAATTTCCCACTTTTTATTAACTGAAGGCGTAAAGCGGCCCCTATATCTACTTTGAAAAGCCATGATTTGGGTGAAGAATTTCACGGACATCCAAACAATTCGGAAAATCCGGTAAAATGCTAAATGATTCATATAATTTGCCTCCCGATGTATTCCATTATAGACAGTTAAGCTTTTAACGTCCAAAATGGTAGACTTAAAAGAGGTACTTATTATTCTGGAATAGACATGTTAGACTTAAATGTATTCTTATTTAATAAAAGGACGTGTTTTTTTGGTTGGACGTAATGACCCATGCCCGTGTGGCAGTGGAAAGAAGTATAAAAAGTGTTGTGAATCGAATAAAGATTTTTCAGTAAAAGAAGCACAATCGAGCGAATTAGAAATGATTTTGCAAGCTTTTTATGAAGAATACCCTGAAAAGAAAGACTTAAATCAATTTTTAAGACTCGTGAAAAAGTGGAGTGAACCACTTCAGCAATATATAGCAGTAGAAATGATTGAAGCGATTGTAATGGATGAATTCTTTTTCCATCAAAAACCTGATATTTGGGAAAGCTATCTAGGCAAACTACAGAAGAAAGTTATCCGCCCCTCAGTACTAAAAGTTTTAGAAACATGGTCCAATCCCCGAGCATTTATTGGTCAGGTAGTGAATGTGGATGAAAAATATTTATCCGTAAAAAATATATTCGGGCAAGAAACAATACTTTTAAGGCGTGAAAGTGAAAAACCTGTTCCCATGGATGTACATGTATATTGTTTCATTCTACCGGACGAATCATCTATTGATAATCACTATTTGGCGATTTCAAGTTTGATATTTTTCCCGACTGACCATGATAAAGTGTTTGACGAGTTCGTACAACAATTTGAGATGCAACATGAACATTCAATTTCCTCTTTTCTTAAGGAAAATGGAATTTCGTTTTGGAAATTGCTTGGTGAAGATGGATATGATGGAAGCGAATTTACCGATTTTGAAGTAGGTGTCATCCAGGTAGTACTTGATTTTTTAGACAATAATGAACGAGAATCCGAAATGCTATTGGATCTACTAGAGGATTACTTAGTAGAGCAGCAGCCGAATGCACGTAAAGAAGTAGCTATAGCAGCTGGAGCAATTAGATTTGGTCAGGAGAATTCATTTTTTGAACCTCTAGACATGAACATAAAACAGATTGCAGAATGGTTTAAGGTATCCACTTCTTCATTGAACAGGTATTACAATGAATTAAACGAGTATTACCAAAGCAATAAATAAACAACAGGATAGATTCTCTAGCGTCATAAATAATAAATTTAATCGGAATGAGATTCTAAAATCCTGAAATAGAAATCGGCCCCATGATGCGAGTAACAATCGTATCACGGGACTTTTTTAGTAGTGATGTTTCTTCGGGGGAACTGTGTGAGCTGAAAATTTTAATAAGCTGAATCCAATGTCTCATAAGAAGTTTTTTCATCATTTCACCAGCACATAAATCGACTTTCTTGTGGGAAGCTATCTTTATATGGAGGTGTGGAAATGGGTAAAAAAACGTCAGGTGATAAGGATGAAGCAGCAAACCTTACATGGTGGCAATTATCCCTAATTGGAGTAGGTTGCATTATTGGTACAGGGTTTTTCCTAGCTTCAAGTTTTGCGATTAAAATGACGGGACCTTCTGTTATCCTAGCCTTTATAATGGCTGCAACTGCAACGTATATTGTATTTGAAGCGCTTGCGAAAATGTCTGCAAAAGATCCACAGAAGGGGTCTTTTCGGACCTATGCAAAAAAAGCATATGGACGTTGGGCAGGTTTCTGTAGTGGCTGGGTTTACTGGTGTTCCGAAATACTCATTATTGGCAGTCAGCTTACGGCGATTTCAATCTTGTCTGGGTTTTGGTTCCCTAACGTAAAATTATGGATATTCGCATCGATTTATGCAGTTTGTGGTTTAATTGTTCTCTTTATTGGTGCAAAAGCGTTTGGGAAATTAGAAAGCGTATATGCTGTAATGAAAATCGCCGCTATTTTTATGTTTATCGTGATCGCCATTTTAGCGCTGACCGGGACAATTGAAGGCGACCAAAATGCAGGAATTCCAGAAACAGTAAATGAATTCTTTCCGAACGGTTTAACAGGGTTTTGGAGCGCACTGTTATTTGCCTTTTATGCTCACGGTGGAATTGAAGTAATGGGCGTGATGGCAATTCATCTGAAAAATAAGGAAGACGCTCCTAAATCAGGGAAAGTGATGTTGGGGTTGCTTGGAGTAATATACGTTACCGCATTATCCTTAGCACTATTACTAATGCCATACGATAAGTTCAGGGAGAACAAAAGCCCATTTGTTGAAGCGTTATCAGGAGTTAGCAATATCGAATTTTTCCCGCATGTGTTTACTGCAGCAATTATTATTGCCGGTTTTTCAACGATGTCTGCGTCTCTTTTTTCGGTAACCACGATACTTGTGACAATATCAGAAGACGGGGATGCCCCTAAAATATTCAGTAAACAAACAAAAAAGAAGTTCAAAATGCCGTTATTTGCAATTGCTTTAACATCAACCGGTCTTGTTCTTTCTATAGTCACATCTTTATTATTGCCTGATAAAGTATATGAATATATAACCACTGCCGCAGCATTAATGCTCCTTTATAATTGGTTTTTCATCTTAACGATGTACCATAGATTAATCGAGACCACTACTGCAGATAAGGTGAAAAGAGTGATTGGAATGATTCTTGTTTTTGGAGCTGTAAGCGGAACATTATTTCATCAAACAAGTCGGCCTGGCTTTTTTATCAGCTTAGGATTTCTCGCGGTAATTGGAATAGTTGTCTTATTGTTGCGAAAGAGATGGAAGAGAGAAGAAGCTCAAAATAGCGCATGATAAGCTTGAATACCAAAGTAAATTCCAAATCCAATCATAGCTAGTGACGAAAAGATGGAAATGGCTTTCAAAAGATTGGTGGATAAAAATCTGCGGGCGCCACTTGAGATAGTTGCCATTATAGTATCCCATAAAATGATACCGACTATGATGGCTACGCTATTGATAAGTATTTGATTGCCTGTGAAATTTTTGGCCGTTTCGGCAAGGACTGAACCATAAATCCCTAGCCAAAATAGAATTGTAAGGGGATTCAATAGTGACATGAAAAAACCAGAGAATAAGGAACGTCTGAGGCGTGTTTTATTACCGAACCTTAAAGCCAATTCAATTTTATGCAGTGAGAGTAAGCTCTCTATTCCCGTATATGTAAGAACAAAACAACCAAATGACCAAAGAATGATCTTTACGAGAGGGAACTCAATTATTTGACCAACGCCAAAGTAAACCATGATCATGTACAAGACATCGGCAACTAATGCTCCAATACCAAAAATCCATGCATGAAAAAATCCGTTTTTTATCCCTGTATCCAGCTGCGCAGCATTAACAGGTCCTACAGGCGCAGCTAAAGATACACCTAAGAAGATATAGGCAGCTATTGAATTCAAGCAATAATCCTCCCTTAAATTGATGTCTATGCATCCTATTCGAAAGGAGTGACCTGTACAACTATTATAAAGGAGAAATTATAGTGAAGGGAAAATGGTTATTTCATACCCGCCCACGGCTTGTAATAAAAATATAGGTCGCAAATTTGATTCAAGAATGAAAATAGTTCTTGGATTTCTTGCATATATTAGGTATGAATATAAGCAAGGGATGTGGTTCCATTTATTGAAAAGGCACTTGTTTTGATCATTACATTAAGACTAATTTCGGGAAGTATAGAGATAACAGCTGCAGCATTAATGTTTAAATTCAATGATTTAGAAAAAGCCTTTTATATCAATACGCTACTAGCCTTAGTGGGTCCCGTAATTCTAATTGTTACGACAGGAATTGCATTACTTGGTCTCGCTGAAAAAGTGTCATTGACGAGAATAGTATGCCTTTTTTGTGGAATATTTCTTATAATTTTTAGTTTAAAATCTGAATGAGAATGCAGCAATACATGTTATTTACATATTTTAATATAAAAGGACCCAATCAGCCATAATAGCTATTAGGTCCTTATTTTTATGTTGTTTTATTTGATTTTTCAATTTCCTCGACTTTGATGAACTTAAAGACAATGAACACAAGGATAATCCCTAATACACCTGCCGTAATGTAACTGACATTGAGAAAGTTTTTCATAGCGAGTGACATAATAGGTGGACCTGCTGCTACGCCGATAAACCTTGCCGAACTATAAAAAGAAGAAACGGTTCCTCTTAACTCTTTTTTTATATTTTCTGTAATAATCGCATCAAGTGCAGGTAATAATGCACCAATCGCAATTCCGACTATACTTGTTACGATTAACAGAAGGATAAGTTTTTCGCTTGTAAACCCGACGAATATGACGCTGGCGGACATCGCAATCAAGCAAATAATCATTACTTTTTTTATCGTCTTGAGATTACCTTTAATTTTACGACCGGAAATAAAGGAGGCAATACAAAGTAGCAGAAGTGGAATGGCCAAAACGAATCCTTTTTTAATACCCTTTATATCATGAACTTTTTCAAGGTTTTCTGATAAGAAAAATAACATGCTGAACAATATAAGCATTACAAGGACTCCATTAAGGAATACAGTATACAACCATTTACCTTCCACTTTGAATACTTTTTTTGTGTTACTTAAAAATTGCTTGAACTTTACTGGCTCATCTTTTTCTTTAGGGACTTTAACGAAGAAAAAGATGAGGGCAAAGGAAATTAAACTAAGTGCTGAGATGGAGAAGAAAGGAAGAAACCATAAAATAGCAGCAAATACTGAACCTAAGATTGGACTTAATACTTTTCCAAACGTGTTCGACGTTTCAATAATACCTAAACAAGAACTCGTTTTTTCATCATCATCCTGATAAAGGTCACCTACGAGTGGCAAAACGATTGGCATGGCTCCAGCTGCTCCTACTCCCTGCAGAATCCGTCCCACAATAATCATTGTGTATGGGTCATCCATTTTCCATGAAGCAAATCCGGCGATCAGACCACCGATTAAAGCGAAGACTAAACTCGGCAATATCACCATTTTCCTACCAAAGCGGTCTGATAAATAACCGGCTACTGGTATTAGAAAAATCGCCGCAACTGAATAGCTTGTAATGATCATACTAGACTGAAATGATGTGATACCAACTTTTTCTTCCAGTATCGGGAGCACTGGAATAAGCATGGAATTCCCAAGCGTCATGACGAGAGGAATTGAAGCCATGCTTACAATGCACCATACACTTACTTTATCTGCACTTTTGTCCATTACCACACCTCAATAATTCCTGATTTTGATTAGTAAAGGTATGGTTTCCTTGCCTGTGCAATTTATGCGTTTAATATTTATCTTTTGAATTATTCAAATAACTAGGGAAGATACTATGTAAAAATTAGAAATGATTCTTATGAAATTTTAAGATGGTTTATAAAAATAACGTTTGAAAAGCCTGAAGACCAAAGTATATTCCGAATCCGATCATGGATACGGATGAAATAATGGAAACAATCTTCAAAAACTTGGTGGATAATAATTTACGAGCGCCACCAGATAAAAAGGACATTATTAAATCCACAAACATAATACCAACCAAAATTGCAATGCTGTTTAAAATAATTTGATATTCTGTAGAAGCACTAACTGTTTTCGCGAGGATAGAACCATAGATTCCTAGCCAAAAGAGGATGGTAAGTGGATTCAACAACGACATGAAGAAACCTGATAGTATTGATTTTCTAAGTCTGACTCTTTTTCCAAATCTTAAGTTCATCTCAATTTTATTTAGTGATAGTAAATTTTCTATACCCGTATACATAAGTACAAAACAGCCGAACGACCAAAGAATTATTTTCATTAAAGGCGAATCAATAAATTGACCCACGCCAAAATATACTATGAACATATACATGATGTCGGTTGTCAAAGCACCCAGACTAAAAAACCAAGCATGAAAAAACCCACCTTTAATACCCGTATTTAATAAGACGGATTTAACAGGTCCAATTGGTGTAGCCATAGATATGCCTAAAAAGATATAGGTGAATATAGAATTCATGAATAGCCCTCCAATAATATGATGTCCTTGCATTTTATTCAAAGACAATTACTTATAGGACTATTTAAAGGGGAAATTCTAAAGTAATGTTTGTGGTTGAATTTTCTGCCTGGAGGTATTTTTTTAACATGAGCTTAAGTTGCAATAGCTTCGTATATCCGATTAAAGACTTCCTATATAGCTGATTCGTTAAGAACTATTTTGTCGAAAATGGATCGTTGTCGAAAAGTGAAGCTATGTGAAGAAATGTTTAAGCTAGCTTGTCAATATGACAAGACTGTGGCAGTATATAAGCATATAAGGCACCCCTATATATTTTTAAAATTGTTGAGAGTAAATTGCTAGCAATATATGTCTCGTTGAAATACCGATAATGAATGGAGGAAATGAAATAATGGTAAACCTACCAAATTGCCCAAGATGTAATTCAGAATACACTTATGAAGATGGGACACTTCTCATTTGTCCAGAATGTGCTCATGAATGGTCTTTTGAATCAGAATCCGAAAGTAGTGAACCTGAAAAGATTTATAAAGACAGCAATGGAAATGTTTTATCCGATGGTGATTCTGTGACAGTGATCAAAGATCTTAAAGTAAAAGGAAGTTCATTAGTCGTTAAAAAAGGAACCAAGGTAAAAGATATACGTTTGGTAGATGAGGATCATGATATTGATTGTAAAATTGATGGAATCGGAGCTATGAAATTTAAAACTGAATTTGTTAAAAAATTATAGAAAGCTATTCATGCAAGGGCTTCAATTTCTTTCATAAGTAAGTACAGAATAAAACTTCCATTAATTCACGTATTCTTTATGTCACGAAGTACTGCAAAGGAGAGACTCCATATACTTGAGAGTCTCTTTTTTGGTACTTAATAGGGTATTATACGAGGAAAATTACACTTTCATATGCTGGTATATGATAACTATATGAACCTCCCACGACTGAAGTCACGGGTTTCAGGGTTGATGCTATCGCACATTGACCACTTGAGGCTGGGAACACACAGCCGCTATACCGTTAGCGAATGCTTTCGGCACTACTTTTCTTAGGATGTTTGCTGCACCATTCACATCTGCATTTATTAATGTTTTACTTTTTGTACGGTAAATACCGCGTTTTAATCGTTTTCCACTGAAAATGTGATTTGCATTATTCCCCGATTTGTAGGTCGGAATAATGTCTTCATCTACAAAACTTGCCTGTGATGTGTAGCTTTCTTCAGTTACAATTACTGAAATACCCTCGGCATTCGCTTTGTAAGTGATTAATTCTATTAGCAATGAGTGTGTCACTTGAACAAAGTTTTGATTATTTCTTTTCCCTAATTCTATTTTTTGTTTCCAACCCACATTCTTGCCAATAACAATTGCATCAATGTTTCTTTCCACGGCTATTTTCACGATATTGAAACTAACTTTATGGAAAAAGTCTTTGATTTGTCTATGTTTTACGGAATCTAATTTCACTAATTTTTTGGAATGGAAGTTTCCTTCTTTTGGTTTTTGACCGTTACCAAGAGCCGCGTAGTAATAAGCACGCATTTTGTTGTACCATTGATTGATCGATTTAACTTTACCGCCTTTAAAAAGGACTGGAACGTGCTCTGTATTAAACACTAGCGCTGCAATGTTATCAAGACCTAAATCGATGCTCATGCATCGTTCCATTTTGGTAGATATTTGTTTTTTCAACTCGACTAAAAACACTAATTCAACAGTAAAACAATTGTGCTTGGGTATGATTCTCACTTGTTGAAACTTACCATTGAAATTTGCTAACTTACCGATATTTATTTTTCTTTTGGTTTTTGGAAAGCTCAGGAATTTACCGTCTTTAATTTTGCAAATCTGATTCGAAAGAGTTGATTCTTTCCTGCCTCCTTTAGGTAGGTAACCAGGAATAGAAGGTCTAGCCGTATACTTTTCTGGATTCTTTTTGAAGTCTTTCAAACTCGCGAAAAAACTAGTCCAATTTTGCACGACATTTCTAAGAACTTGTTGATTTATCTGACCTGGTAATGAATAATAGTCTTTTTGTTTAATTGTTTTAAATAAACAATCCAGAAAATTGTAACCTAAGAAGGACTTTTCTTTTGAAGGCAGTTCAAATAGATTTACCTTTATTTCTTTTAGTTCGTCTCTTGGTTTCATTTGTTCGTTTTCTAATTTTTTCAGATAAGCTTTTTGTTGATTGACATTCATTTTATCAATATTGTCACGAATTGTGTCCATTACTTCTATTTGTAAAGGTTGTAACACACCTTCATTGTTTAAAGAAGTGTATATCTGCCTGATAAAGAAATTTGTCGTGTTATACAAGTTATTACTATTTAGACAAAGTTCATCGAAATAAGTATACATTTTATGGCCATTTTTAATGTTGATTTGAAAAGTTCGATATTCTTTATTCGGCCCCATAGTTCGTCACCTGCCTTCCTTAAGAGTATTCTACCAAATAGAACACACGTTTGCCTAGTGGTGTCGCTTTAGAACAAAAAAAAGAAAGCCAATTCATCCCACGACTGAAGTCACGGATGTTCTTGGCTTAATCATAAATCTAAGGAGAATTATGAAATAACTTGAGTTTGACCGTGAAAATGCTGATATAATGAAGTTTAACTCTTTTAAGTAATTGGTTATTTTGTTTATAACACATATGATCTATCTGAAAAGATCGTATGTTCGTTTATAGAAAGGTGTAGAATACATGAAACTTCAATTTTATAATCATGCGTTTACTGAACTCATAGAAAACTATACATTAACCGACGAACAGCTACGATTTACGGGGACACCCAAGGATGCCATTAATCTATCGAATACAGAGCAGAATCGCTATTCGATTTTAGCAGTAAAAAACGAGCAACTGGTAACGTTCTTTAGCCTACATAAAGGTGAAGGGGTCAAGCCTTTTTCACCGAATGACAATGCAATATTAATTAGAAGTTTTTCAACGGATTTTCATCAACAAGGTAAAGGTTATGGGAAGAATGCTTTAATGCTTTTACCAGAGTTTGTTAAAAGTAATTTTAAAGATATTGATGAGATTGTACTAGCTGTAAATGTTAAAAATGAGAAAGCCCAGGCTTTGTATAAAAAATGTGGCTATATTGATGAAGGCGTACGAGAGATGGGGAGGAGCGGAGAACTTATTGTGATGAGTTACCACTTGTAAGAAAAGAATTAATTTTTCGATTAGCAAAGCAACTAATTGAGACGAAGTAAAAATTAATGAAATAGTCGGTAGATCATAATGAGAAAGGAATTGAAGAGGATGAAACAAGTTAACAGTTATATCGATACGGTTTTTACGAAGCAAGATGCTCTTTTGCAGGATGTGATTTCTTCTATTGAAGAAAACGGTATGCCTGCCATATCGGTATCCCCTTCTTCTGGCAAGCTGCTAACGATGCTAATCTCTATTTCAGGTGCTAAGAATATACTTGAAATTGGTGCACTTGGCGGCTATAGCGGAATTTGCCTTGCTAGAGGATTTGGAAGTGAAGGGAAACTAACCTCCCTTGAATTGGAAGAGGATTATGCAAATTTGGCCTCCAGTAATCTAGCTAAAGCTGGCTTTGGCGACCAAGTCTCCTATATGACAGGCGCTGCTTTGCATAACTTAGAGAAACTAGTCGACAATCATCAGCGATTTGATTTTTTCTTTATTGATGCAGATAAAGAAAACTATGAAAATTACTTGGAATATTGCATTCAGCTTGCAGATTCGGGTGCTTTAATCGTTATGGATAATGTGCTTGCTGGTGGTAGTGTAGTGGATCAAAGTGCAAAACCTAAACGCTATACCGAAATAATGAAGAAATTTAATGAAACCGTAGCCAACCATCCTCAATTAGAATCGCTTCTTGTTCCCATCGGTGATGGACTGACGCTTTCAAAAGTAAAGAAATAATTGGAGAATACCGAGATTTTTTAAACAATAAACAGAACAGGGTAAGCCACTGATTTGGAGGGATTTTATTTGATGATGTTACTCTTTTATTAATACGAGCTTAGTAAAACTGGCTCGTATCGGTATATAATCGATACGCAAATTTAGGGGGTATCGATTATAATGGAATATCAAAATTGGAAACGACTATTTTTCGCGTTATATACAGGGCAGTTTTTCTCGTTAATGAGTAGTGCCGCTGTTCAATTTAGTATCATATGGTGTTTAACAGATACAACAGGTTCACCGCTTGTATTAGCGCTAGCGGGGGTAGCGGGTTTTTTACCACAAGCATTGATTGGCCCATTTGCTGGGACAATTGTAGATCGTTACTCTCGAAAAATGATGATGATTCTAGCAGATTTGACTGTTGCATTAGGTAGTTTACTCTTATTCGCATCGATGTATTTTAGCAAGCCAAGTATCGCATTAGTTATACTCGTGTTAGTAGTTCGTTCATTGGCAACTGCCTTTCATATGCCGGCAATGCAAGCCTCTGTACCACTGCTTGCACCTGAAGAGCACCTTACAAAGATAGCTGGCTGGGGACAAATGGTAAGTTCTATGTCCTATATTGCAGGACTAGCAGTTGGCATGTCATTACTTGCAGTTAGCTCACTTGAATGGGTGTGACTATTAGATGTTTTAGGTGCTGTTATTGCTTGTGGCATTTTATTGTTTATCCGCATTCCAAGAGTAGTAAGAACTGAAGAATTGGAATCGAGTAGTTTTTTTGCTGAAATAAAAGAAGGATATCAAGCGATTGTGAAAAATCGCCTTGTCCTAAAGTTATCAATCATAACCACAGTTGTAGCTGTCCTTTACATTCCAATCGGTATCTACTTCCCACTTATGGTACGAAATCATTTTGAAAAAGGTGTGGTAGAAGCAGGTATAGTTGAGATCATATTTGCGATTGGTTTAATTCTAGGAGCTTTGTTAGTAGGTGTTCTAGGAGATCGTTTTGATAAGGTTAAAACAATGGCGGCCGGCATGATGTTGATGGGCATTGCATTATTCATTTCTGGTTTGTTATCACCCTCAGTTTTCTATGTGTTTGTTGTAATGAGTTCTTTTGTTGGTTTATCAGGCCCTTTATTTTCAGCACCATTTTATGCATACATCCAAACAGAAATTGAACCCCATTTACTTGGACGAGTATTTAGTTTCATTTCAAGCCTATCATTACTCGCAACACCAATTGGGTTAGGATTAGCGGGGTTATTTACAGATTTAATAAGTGTCGCCGCACTATTTAGTGTAGCTGGTGTCCTAATAATTCTAAGTGCTGTAGTGGTTATGAAGGTGAAGTAGGAAGGAACCCATACAATTCTTAATAATCTTTTGATACGAGCTTGAAACGGAAGCTCCTGTCATTATTAGCTTGCAATATGAAATTATAAAATTTGAAAGTAGTGAAAATGGTACATTTTTGTTTTTGAAATGCTCTTCCTATCACAGTATCAGAGGGAATATATAAGGGAAGAGGGATGAATGAATGAGTAGGAATAGATTCGAGGAGAACTTAGAGAAATATGCTGATCCTGAAACGTATGACCATCTCTATGAAGGATATCAAAAGGATTTGAACGTTATTCTAGAATGGGCTAAGTTAGATCAACCAATCATTGAATTGGCGTGCGGTACTGGCCGACTCACCATTCCAATGGCTAAGCGTGGATTTCAAATGGTTGGAGTTGATTTGCATGAGGGAATGTTGGAGCGTGCAAAGCAAAAGGCCATAGAGCAAAGGGTTTTAAATGATTTTTTCCTACAAGACTGCATGAATTTGACTCTACCCGTAAAAAGTTCGTTCGCTTTTATGACTGGGAATTCGTTTCAACACTTTTTAACGAATGAAGAGCAGGATGCCTTATTCCAATCTGTTCGACAGCATCTGATAGAGGATGGAATCTTTATTTTTGACACAAGAAATCCGATATTCCACGAGTTGGGAGCTGTTGATGAGTACGAGCAAAAGTATATTGATAAATATGGAAATCGGATAATTGATTTCCACCGTGATGAATATGATTCGATGACACAAATATTGCATTGTTATACTAATCGGCAAATTCATCAGGGAGACACTTTAATTGCTAAAGAGCAAGATGGTATTTCCTTGCGCTATTCATTTCCACTTGAAATGGAAAGAGTACTTAAGGATAATGGATTTGAGATCATTCAAGTATACGGTGATTGGGATAAAAATGAGTTCAATGCAAAAAGTGTTTCTATGGTGTATGTATGTAAAGTTATAAAATAAAAGTAGCCAAGTTCTGAAACCACTCAGAACTTGGCTTTTCTTTAGACGGCGGCTAATTGAAAGCTTAAGCATACAGCTATTTTGTATATGTTCGCTCAGAAACCTTTCTATGAATGAACTGAAAACACCAAATCGCACCAATCAGCCAAAAACTACCCGCAAAATAGCCTGCAATTACATCACTAGGGTAATGAACACCTAAATAAATGCGGCTAATTCCAATCATTAGAACCATGATTGTACTAAGGATGACTAAGAGCGTTCGGCCCCAATTTGAGGGAATACGAGACCATAGTAGGAATGAAATGATCCCATATAACGTTATGGCATTCATTGCATGACCACTTGGGAAACTGTACCCACCAATTTCAATAAGTTGATGCAATTCTGGGCGAGGCCTTTGAAATATTTGTTTTAACGCTTGAAAAATATAGTGAGAACCGATTAGAACTACAGTAAACAATATTAGTTCAGATCGATATTTGAAAAAGAAGAAAAGGACTATTATTGTAATCAGTGCAAGAACTTTAACTAAAGAACCCGACCCTATAAAAGAGAAAAATTTCATTATCGAGGTCAAACGTTCAGACTCCAGGCTGTGAATAAAAGAGATGATTACATTGTCAAACTGAAAAATTTGATTTACTTTGACTAGGAAAGCTAGGAACCCAAAACCAAAGAGAGTTATTAGAAGGACAAGTACTACGAATAGAGTATTTAACCTAGTTTCCACTTGCAAAATCACCTCAATATAATACATATACATTAATAGACAGACCAAAGAATAACCTTCCTTGAGTTTGACAGGCCAAGGTAGTTTGTTTTTCCGCTTTCAGGTCAATCTTTATTGTTGGAACTACCTATTACAATACCGCTAAATACACTAGCATAATGCGGTCTTTTTAATATATCCTATTGCTTACGTAAGTATACCAAGAAAAAATTGTGATCAATTTTCCGGCGGATGAGAGGTTAGAATGTCTTTTTACGCGGATTCGGTTGCAGTTGTTGGATGATATAGTGATAGAGAAACGTATAAAGTGGATGATTATCGTCATTTTTCTAGTAGTACTCGCCTAGATGCTGCGAAGAAAATGTTATATAGGAATGGATGACTTCATATTAGGATGAATTCGTTTTTTGTGGCCTAGCTTCATAGAAGTTTTGTTTAGTTACCAAGAAACATTGTCCGTTATCAATGGAGTAACCCGAGTCAAAGCTACTGGGGAATATCCTTCTGGCCAAAACTAGACAAAGCCCTTGATAACTCCTACCTGAGTTATCAAGGGCTCAAAAGTCTGTTATCTTGTTAAGGGAATTTTTTTCATCAATCTAAATTGAGCTATTGTATAGCAAAGGTTACATACCAACTTGAATTTATCAGTATATTTTCATATAACGTTCAACTTCCCAAGAATGCACAGTAATTAGGTAACTTTCCCATTCCAATTTCTTCTCTGCCATAAAGTTTGTGAAAATATGCTTGCCAAGAGCTTCTTGGATAATTTCATCTTTACCAAGTTCGATGAGTGCGTGATCAAGGTCAGTTGGTAAGGTACAGATTCCTAATTCTTGAAGCTCGGAATATTGCAATTCATAAATATTACGATCAACTGGTTTCGGTGGCTCAAGTTTACGTTTGATGCCGTCTAAGCCAGATTTTAAAATAGTCGCCATTGCAAGAAATGGATTTGCTGCCGAGTCAACGGAACGAACCTCGATTCGAGTGCTTATGCCCCGGGAAGCAGGGATTCGGATAAGCGGACTGCGGTTTTGAGCGGACCAGGCGATGTAGCATGGTGCTTCGTAGCCAGGTACAAGTCGTTTGTAGGAGTTAACTGTCGGATTTGTCACTGCTGTAAAACCAGGAGCATGCTCAAGAACCCCAGCCATGAACTGATATGCTATTGTGCTCAATTGTAATTCACCATTTTCGTCAATAAAAGCATTTTTGCCGTCTTTAAATAGGGAAACATTGCATTGCATACCCGATCCGCTGACGCCGAAAAGAGGTTTTGGCATGAAGGTTGCGTGCAAACCATGCTTTCGTGCAATCGTTTTGACTACGAGTTTGAATGTTTGGATATTGTCGCAAGCGGTTAGTACATCTGCATATTTGAAGTCGATTTCGTGTTGTCCTGGTGCACACTCATGGTGGGATGCTTCAATTTCGAAACCCATTTCCTCTAGCTCCAAAACGATGTCGCGTCGACAGTTTTCTCCGAGGCCCATTGGGGCAAGGTCGAAATAACCGCCGTTATCGTTTAGTTCCATTGTTGGTTGCATGTTCTCATCGAGCTTGAATAAGAAAAATCCTGGTTCAGGTCCGAGGTTGAAATCTGTGAATCCGAGCTCTTTCATCTCTTTTAATACACGTTTTAAATTGCCACGAGGATCACCTGTAAACGAAGAACCACTGGCAAGATAGATATCACAGATTAACCGTGCAACTCTGCCTTTACCTGAAGGCCAAGGGAATACCATCCACGTGTTAAGATCCGGTATGAGGTACATATCCGATTCCTCGATCCGTACAAATCCTTCGATTGAAGAGCCGTCGAACATCATCTTATTATCTAGTGCTTTTTCGAGCTGGCTGATGAGAATTTCCACGTTTTTGATCATTCCTAAAATGTCGGTGAACTGAAGTCGAACGAAATTCACATTTTCTTCTTCTACAAATTTGCGAATGTGTTCTTTTGTATAATTCCTCATCATGCCGTCCTCCTTAAGTATCGTTTATTACGGATTACTCCATAACATTTTTCTGTAATAAAGCAAGAAGTTACCAATAACAAGATTTTTTTCATTGACACATTACCATAAGTTGGCCAACGTTAAATGAGCTTTTATACAAAGTAACATATAGGTAAGCGTTTTTCTTTTACTCTATATTATAAAAATAAAGTATCGACTCGCGCGAAGCAATGCTAATGCGCCTACGCTCAATTTAATATATATATTCAATACTTCGTCTTATACACGCTTTACGAGTTATCAATTATATTAATTAAAACTTCCAGAAGTAGTGGAGTTTCGGGTATAATAGAAAGAAGTAAAAAAATCATCATTCGATATAAAGGAGGATTTCATATGACTGAAAATCATGAAACAAACGAGCAAGATGCTCCAAAGAAAAAAATCAGCTTAAAAGAAGCGATGCAAAAACAATTAGAAGCAAAGAAGAATCAAACCGCCGATAACAATAAAAAAGGTAATTCAATACAAACTGCAAAAAAAATGCAAAGCCAACAAGCGAAAAAAGTTAGTAGTGCACGCAGAAAAATGGGTTCTTAATAATAAAACGCAAACCATCGGCTACCTTGGTTTGCGTTTTTTCAATACAATACTACGGTTACGTACCATGGGCTAAAACTCTAAACATGAATGTGTAAAAAGGGTATGTGTTTCAACAGATAATGGTACAATACATATTGAAGGGTTATCATAAGATATCCCCTTGCATAAACAGGATATTGAAACAGAAGGAGATTGGATTACTTGATTAATGGTATAAAAAACGAAATGCCTCCAAACTATGATGAATTAAGGAAGGCAGTAAACAGGACGTCGAATTGGAGAGTCCGTTTAGATGCTATCGAAGAATTGGGACAGTGGAAACATAAAAGGACTATCGATGTACTGCTGCATAGAATGAACAACGATGCCGTCTATAAAGTGGTAGAAGCCGCTTACCGTAATCTTGTGAAGTTTGGCGAAGATGTGCAGCTACCGCCAAGAAATAAATTTGAGTTGATTAAAGATGCTAATAAAGTCTTCTTCAGAATTAAGAAAAGTTTGCCGGCAGGCCATACGTACGAAGAGTACAAAGAAAAGTTGAAGAACATGAGACTTGATTTGTATGACACGTATGAAGGGGATAAGGGTGCAGAGTTTGATGAATGGCTCCAAAACACCTGGGAGACGGCAAAGGGGAAATAGATTGAAGGGATTTTTGGGGGACATCCCCCAGAAATCCTTCAATCAACTGTATTTTAATAATTTATTGCATCATCGAATGTTACTACAGATTTTTTTATCTTCTTCAATTACATGACCATACAGTGTATTTCCTAAGTGCTTTGCAATTAACGCAACAGGATTTCGAATTAAGATAGTATCAAATGCATTATTAAAACTTCTACAAGGGTAGCTGTTGAGGCTATCAATATATAATCATTTTAAGACACACTTTCTCCTCTGAATAACTTAATTTCCAACTAACATTTTCGATATAGTTTCAATGTTAACTAGAAAATCGTTGATAACAATAGTTCTGCGACTTTTTTATTTTTGACGCCCTCGTACCAAATCTATCTCTCGTTCTATCCACGGTCAGTTTTTTGTTTTCGAAGTCTATATCTTTCCACTTCAACCCCTATACTTCCTAAATTAAACCCACAATCATCGCTAAATAGTTTTTTTAATGTACCCACCAACAAGGAAAAAATGAACTCAATGAGTTATCGTGATATGTTGAACCGGGATATAGCAGTAAAATTATCACTTAAATAGCGAGAAAAACCCATTCTTCTTAGGTTTGGCTAAAAGTTGTCCGATTATTTTCTTCGCGATAAACTTTGCAGGATTCTTCATCGCAGTTGCTTCACCCTTACCTCAACCAGGAACAACGGCTTTCTTTACTGATCTTTTTGCATGCGATTGTATCTTTTTTAACGGTGAGCGTGGTTTTTTAATCTAAACTTTAACCCCTTCATTAATCGATTTAATAATCCTTCGTACCTTACTTGGTAAAATACCCGGTATTAAGTTAATAGAAAAGCCCTGGGTAGGGCAGGGGAGTCAAACGTTAGTTACCTCTCGCAAGCCCAACCATCCTTATCACGGTCCATTTTCGAGTAGATAAGCGGGGTGACTTTGGAGGTAATTCATGCCGTTGCAAAGGTAATGAAGACACAGAATTGTGAAGTATCTATGTTTCAGAGTCTACAGTAGACACAAACTACGATGCGAAAAATTTAAAAATGTGATCGAAATATAAAAGAGAATCCATTGTAGGATTCCCATAAGAAAAATTGTTTACAGTGATCAGGATAATCGCCAAGCGGGAATTAAAGAGTGAAATTGAAAAAAGTAGCTCATCACAACGTGAATTACCGAATACAAGGCTAATGTTGTTAGATAGGTGAGAAACCATGTATCTAGGGGTTTATTTAAAAACAGGTAAAGCAAAAACATCCCAACTGGAAATGGTATTAATACAATTAGCCATATGGGGGCACCAAATGCTTCGGTAATCGCGCTTAACGAAACTACGGAAACCCCAATTATGAGAGCTTGCCAAACAGCTATACTATTTCTGATTAGAAGACTACCTAAAAAATAGGAAAAAGCAGTGAGTAAAGTTGCTAAAAGAAAACTAATAAAATAATTCACATTATCCTCCTTAATTGAATTATCTATTTTCTATTGTATCAAAGGACAGTTGGTAAATGGGGATTACCCTGTTGATTGTAGACTGGGCAGAGGTGGGCTCGATTTAGGATAGAGGGACAGTATTTTCGGGCAATAAAAAAAGGCAGGACTTCTCCTGCCGTGGCCAAGCCAAGTATAACACGAACGAGGAATGGTCCTGGTGAAAGATATGGCAGCGAAGATTGATCTTTATGAGAACTCAGTATACCGATTGAAGGATGGGCAACTAGAGAAGGCGGACAAGTCGGGCAACGGGAAACAGATTATTATAAGGCGAGAGATGACAGGCCTTTATTTTCTGAAGTTAGTTATACAAAAAATCAGTCCCTAGTAAAGGGACCGATTTAATTTAGTTGCTCAAGTCCTGTATACCTGGACTATGTTCATTTGGCATGTCAGGCATTAAAGGAACTGGAAACCCTTTTGGAGGATCCGTTACTGAAAGCGTTCCATTGTTCCTGCTAGGAGTTTGGCCTTGGAATATTTCGCCAATTCGGGTGGGGTCCAATCTGAAATTGAATTGTGCATTATGGTATCCCATCTCAACAAATTTTCTGCATTCAGGATATTTATTTATATCATAGTTCGGTACAGGGAATAGTTTGCCCCAATCCACACCCAATGTTTCTAACGCTTTAGCAAAAGCATTTTGGTGCGCATTATCCCGTACGATAAGAAAAGCAAGCGTTTCCCGGAAAGTTTTATTTGAACTCATTTCGTATATACGCGTCTTTTGTAGTACTCCGGTTGACTCAAGAACCAAGTTGTCAAGTAAATCAGCTATAAGATTTCCATGTGAATATACCCAAGAGCCGTTCCAAGGGTTACCAGCAGCGTCAACAGGCAAAGAAGCTTGTGCACCAACAATATAATGATGGGGGTTTGCGTGCCTAACTGCATCATCAAGAGGGGCATGATCGACTCCTGCATTCCCTGGAACTGCAGACTCTCCAGAATCATTTAATAACTGGTTAATTGTATTTTGCACGAGCTCTACATGTGCGATTTCTTCTAAGAAAACACCTCGAAGCAAATCTCGATATTGAGTATCTTTACCCCTGAAATTAGAACTTTGGAAAAAGTATTGCATCATAGTTCTCATTTCGCCATAATGCCCACCTAGAATTTCTTGCAATACTCTTGCAGCTTCTGGATCTGGTTTATCAGGGGTGATTATATTAATGAGCTCTTCTTTGTAGTAATACAAATTTATTCAATCCTTTCAAATTATAATAAAGATTAGAATGCCACTGATAATGAAAATCATACATTCAAATAGCGGTAATTACTTTTGATGTCTATCGAAAAAAAACGAGGGCAACATTTAATTACGTCAGGGATTTTTGAGTTAGGATTCGGCGCAAATGAGTCATTAGTGAAGACAAATAACCATCTCGTAATTTAGTCGGGTTCCGGATGTTTCAGTGATATATCTATCAAACGAACGGCCGAGCAAAAGCCCGCTGCACTATCTACTATATAGATGGTTATTTCCGTTAGTATCCGACATTCGAAGGATGCATAATCGGCCTGGTCTATAAATACGATAACGGCACAGGATGGGAAGCTCCCAACAGATATGCGGCAGTTTTAAATCAAACAGATTATAAAAATGCAATGCTCATATAGTCATTTCTTCTTTTAGTTGACTGAATTTTCGTATAAGTCAATTGACCTCTGGTAACATTTGTTTTATAATGAAGGAATAGGAATAAAGTCAGATACGTAGAATAGTTGTATAGTAGCTGTTTGAATTTCTGTGATTTTAAAAGGGGGATATGACATGAAGAGGAATATTATTTTGACGATTATCACCATTTTTATGATTACTATAATTGCAGGTTGCGGTTCAAATGAAGTGAAAAGCGAGAATACAGATGAAAATATAGGTAAGGAAAGCGGCACTAAAAGCGTGATGGATCGCATTGAAAAATCCAATACATTGCATGTTGCTTTCGAAGGAACATATCCACCATTTAACTTTTTAGATGACAAAGATGAGTTCCAGGGGTTTGACGTTGATATTTCCAACGAAATCGCGAGAAAGCTAGGTGTTGAGGCAAAATTCATCGCAACAAAGTGGGATGGGTTAATTGGAGGTCTGAAGGCCGATAAATTCGACATTATCATCGGACAGATGACCGTGACTGAGGAACGTAAAAAAAGCGTTGATTTTACTGAACCCTATGTAATAACCGGTTCTGTATTGGTTACCCGTGAAGAAACAGAAGGAATTACAGAACTTGAAGATATTTCAGGAAAAAAAGTCGGCGTTGGGGGCGGAACTACATTTGAAGAGGTTGCGAATAGTGTAGATGGGGCCGATGTAAAGTTATACAAAGCTGTCAGTGACTACATTCAGGATTTGACGAACAAACGATTGGATGTCATTATAAACGACCAATTATTAATGAGCTACAATATTAAAGAGAATAATCTTCCATTAAAAATAACTAGTGGAATATTAAATAAAGACGAAATTGGAATGGCTGTCAATAAAGGAAATGAAGACTTTATTTCAAAAGTCAATGAAGCCCTTAGCGAAATGAAAGAAGATGGTACTTATAATGAAATCTACAAAAAATGGTTCGGGACAGAACCTTTAGAAAAATAACCGTACGCATAGAGTGATCAATGAGGATTATTGATCACTCTATGTTTTCTTTATCCTGTAACCGTAGATAAGGGAGGTATGTAAATTGCATGTTGTCATATTAGGAACGGGAATGATTGGAGCTACAGTGGTCAGTGAAATCGCTAAGTTTTCCGTAATAGATAAAGTTACAGCAGTTGATGGAAGACAAAATAGCATTGAGAAGTGTCTGGAAAATACAAATAGTCCAAAGGTAACTGGGGTAGCAGCACCGTTGGAAACAGAAGAGGATATTTTCAATATCCTAAAAGGTGCCGATATAGCAGTAGCATGTCTACCACATTCCTTAAGTTTAATAGCAGTGAAGGCAGCTATTAGAGCAAAATGCCACCTTGTAGATCTTGTCGGTTCAGACTTCATTGAAAAAATAGCATTACATGATGAGGCGCAAGAAGCAGGTGTTATTATCATTCCCGGGTGCGGTGTTGCACCAGGTATAACAAACTTTTTAGCGGCACAAGGTATAGAATTGCTGGATGAAGCTGACGAAGCAATTATGACTTGTGGTGGTATTCCAAGGCATCCTGTTCCACCTCTGTGGTATCAAGTAGTTTTCCGTTTAGAAAGTGTACTGGGTTTATACACAAAACCCGCGATGGCTGTACAGGACGGAAAGCTTATAAAATTGCCCCCTTTATCGGGACTCGAAGAAGTTATTTTTTCAGACCCGGTAGGTGTTTGTGAAACGGTTATAACAGATGCACATAGCACAGCATTTGTGCTAAGGGAAAAAGTTAAAAATCTATATGAAAAAACAGCCCGCTATCCTGGTCATTGGGGGAAAATGGGCGTTTTAAGTGAATTGGGATTTTTAGACACAGAAGAAATATCCATAGAAGGAACAGTAACTACTCCACGAGCAGTTGCGGAAAAAATTCTTACAGCTAAAATGATATCTGACTCAAATGAAGATATAACAATTGTGAGGGTAGAGGTCAGTGGGGTGAAAGATGGAAAATCTAAAAAGTATACATGGGAAATGATTGATCTTTTTGACCATGAACGGAATATTACATCGATGGCAAAAACGACTGCTCTTCCAGCAGCTCTTGTAGCTAAGTGGATTGCGTTAAAAATAATACCAGAGACAGGCGTAGTGCCGATTGAAAATTTGATTATTAGAGATAGATTTCAGCCGTTTATAGATGAGTTGAATAGTGTTGGAATTGAAATTGAATGTAAGGAAGAAACAATAATGTAACTATATATCTTGAACAAATGTATACAGAGTAAGTGACTTACAAGGGGCAGTCCGAGCAGTGAGGTTAGCGTCGATGCCTGCTTGGCTTTTTTGCCGCAGGCATCCCCTAGCGCTACAGCAGGTTCAATGGGATTCTTTATTTCATTATATTAACTTGTCAGATTAATTGTCAGACAGGAGGGGGATTTATGGACGCCACAATTATTATTGATTCTTTGCCATCTCTGCTAAAAGCGACATTAATGACTATTCTCTTGGCGGCAATATCAATTGTTATCGCACTCATTATTGGGTTTTTCACTGCAATCATACGAATCGTAAAAGTTAGGATTTTGAATGGAATAGCAAGCACATACATTTCCATTATAAGAGGAACACCGCTGTTGGTACAAATATTTGTTATTTACTATGGTTTGCCTCAAATAGGAATTACCCTAGACCCAATTTCTTCCGGGATATTGGCTTTAAGTTTAAACGCTGGGGCTTACTTGTCTGAGTCTTTCCGGGCATCCATACTTGCCGTTGATAATGGGCAGATGGAAGCAGCTATGTCCATGGGAATGACTTATTCACAGGCATTAAAAAGAATAATCTTACCACAGAGTATGCGCATAGCAATTCCAACTTTGTCAAATACATTTATCGTGCTCATTAAGGATACATCACTGGTTTCGGTCATAACGGTAACAGAACTATTACAAATGTCGAGTTTAATAATAGCTAAAACGTTTGAGCCATTAACAATCTATTTAACGGCCGCAGCAATTTATTGGGTATTAATCACTTTCTTTACAACACTTTTAAATAGACTTGAAATTAAGACTTCTAAATACTTGGTTCGGTAAAAAATAGAATTGAAAATATGAATGTGGGGTGGTAAACCATGAGTACTATTCAAATTACTAATTTGAAAAAGAGCTTTGGATTAAATGAAGTATTGCAAGGAATCGATTTGACAATTGAAAAGAGCGAAGTGGTCGTATTAATGGGTCCGAGCGGTTCTGGAAAATCAACTTTGCTACGGTGCCTCACCTTTTTAGAAGAACCTACAGCTGGTGTTATTCAAATTGGTGAATTTCAAGTGCTTGCAGGTGGGAAATTAGAACGTAAACGAAAAAAAAACATTCGAGAGTTAAGAAAAAAGACTGGATTTGTCTTCCAATCGTTTAATCTATTTCCCCATAAAACTGCAATTGAAAATGTCATGGAAGGGCCTATTGTCATTCATGGGACTAAACGAAATGAAGCAAAAAAGTTGGCTGAAGCCCTTCTAATAAAAGTTGGACTGGGTGATCGTTGCAACCACTATCCAGCGCAACTCTCGGGCGGACAACAGCAAAGAGTAGCAATTGCTAGGTCGCTCGCTTTAAATCCGCTTGTCATGCTATTTGACGAACCCACCTCCGCTCTTGACCCCGAGCTTGTACGAGAGGTACTGCAAGTAATTAAAGATCTGGCTTCTGAAGGAATGACAATGGTGATTGTGACACATGAAATGAATTTTGCCAAAGATGTAGCTGACAGGGTTGTATTTATGGATGATGGTTTAATTATTGAACAAGGAACATCCACAGAAATATTTCAAATGCCAAAAGAGGAAAGAACGAAAAAGTTCTTGTTGAATGTCGAATAACTATAAGGGCACCTTTTATGACACATTGGTCGTAAAAGGTGTTTTTTTGTTGTTATAATTAATTTTCGTTGTTTCGTTCATACATTGCCTCCGCGGAATATCTGAATGATAAAGATCGTGATAAAGTTGTAAATAATGGGATTACGCTCGGTGATTGTAGGAGTTTAGATGAAGATGCGGGGTTATTCTTGATGAGGGAACACCCACAAGAAATCTTTGTATACCCTAAAGATCAAGGAACGCAAAAGTTTTTAAAGCAAGTCTAACCAAAGGATTTCACATATTCTATCTAACGATTTTCCCTTGGTGTAACGACTCTTATTTAATTAATAATGAAATATAATTGAATTTTGTTTCAAACTGATTCATTATTAATATTAGACCGTCTTTTGGTGATCACTGGATAGAGGTTACTAATAAGAAATTAGTTCTACAAAGGATGTTTGTTCATGCAAGAAGACAATATTACGAGAATAAATTTAGATGGAAAAGAATTAATTCTTATTGGAACAGCCCACGTTTCAAAGCAAAGTGCAGATCAGGTAAAAGAAGTAATCGACAGAGAGAGACCTGATTCGGTTTGTATTGAATTGGATGAACAACGTTATCAATCTATCATGGAAGGAAGCAAGTGGAAGGAGACAGATATTTTTAAGGTAATAAAAGAAAAGAAAGCATCTTTACTTTTAATGAATCTGGCAATTTCCTCCTTTCAAAACCGTTTAGCAAAACAATTTAATATAAAGCCTGGGCAGGAAATGATTCAGGGGATTAAATCGGCAAAAGAAGTTGGTGCGGATCTTGTGCTCGCCGATCGTAATATTCAAATAACGTTCTCCAGAATTTGGGGCAACATCGGTTTCATGGGGAAAAGTCAACTTCTCACGTCGGTCGTCTATAGTATATTCAGTAAAGAAAACATTTCCGAAGAAGACCTAGAAAAAATGAAATCAAAAGACACTTTAAATGCAGTACTGAACGATTTCACAGAAACTTTTCCGAAACTAAAGGAGCCTTTAATTGATGAACGTGATCAGTATTTAGCACAGAAAATTAAAGATGCACCGGGGAAAAAAGTAGTGGCTGTTTTAGGGGCAGCACATATTCCAGGGATTACCAAGGAAATTCATAATGAGCATGATTTACAAGCATTATCGCAAACGCCCGTCAAATCAAAACTACCTAAAATTATTGGATGGGCAATTCCAGTGCTCCTTCTTTCTATAATTGCATATACTTTTATTTCAAATCCTTCCGCGGGTTTTGACCAAGCGCTAAGTTGGATATTGTGGACGGGTAGTCTTTCGGCAATTGGTGCGGCTGCGGCACTTGGACATCCACTAGCCATTTTGGCTGCCTTTGTTTCGGCTCCAATAACAACCCTACATCCATTGATTGCAGCGGGGTGGGTATCCGGAATTGTTCAGGCATTTTTCCGTAGACCAAGCGTTGGCGATTTCGAAAGATTATCTGAAGATGTATTTTCGATTAAAGGTTTTTGGGCAAATAGGGTAACACGAGTCTTATTAGTTGTCGTCCTCACAAACCTAGGAGGTACATTAGGTACCTTTATAGGTGGGGCTGATGTCATACGTGTATTCTTTGAGAACTTTAAATGAAAAATAGATAGCTTTTTTGTTATCGACACAAGAAGGATATTTAAAACCAATTAAACCAATAGACTTTAATTTATTATCTGATAAGTCATTGACAATGTCTTTTTCATAATGTAATATTGGTCTCAACTTAATAGTTCATATCTTATCCAGAGAGGTTGAGGGACTGGCCCAATGAAACCTCGGCAACAGACTGTTTAGTACTGTGCCAATTCCATTAAACGAAAGTTTAGAAGATAAGAAGAGAAATTTTTTGTTCGATTAATTAACCTCTTCTTGCACTATTAAGAAGTGGTTTTTTATTTTCCACGTAATAGAATACATGCTAATTAGACAACTAAAGGCATCTTTTAATCGATTATTTGTATCGGTTTAGAAGTTGTCTTTTTTTGTAAATTAAATAGAGAAAATGGAGGAGAAAATAATGACAGAATCTACAAATATCGTTTGGCACGAATCAGAGGTAACAAAAGACAATCGCCAAGAAGCTAAGGGGCATAAAAGTGCAATTCTATGGTTTACAGGACTTTCAGGATCAGGAAAGTCGACGATTTCAGTAGCGTTAGAAACAGCGTTACATAAAAAAGGTATTCATACCTATCGGTTGGATGGGGATAATGTTCGGCATGGTTTAAATAAGAATTTAGGGTTTAGTCCAGATGACCGAACTGAAAATATTCGTAGAATCGGTGAAGTTTCAAAACTAATGATTGATGCAGGATTGTTCACGTTAACAGCGTTCATTTCTCCATACAAGGAAGATCGGGATCAAGTGCGCGACCTCGTCGAACCAAATGAATTTATCGAAGTTTACGTGAAGGCTAGTTTAGAAACATGTGAAGAACGCGATACAAAGGGACTCTACAAGAAAGCCAGATTGGGAGAGTTGAAAAATTTCACAGGAATCGATGCTCCTTATGACGTACCTGTTGACCCAGAAATCACTATTGATACAAATAAGCTAAGCGTTGAAGAATCCGTTAAAGTCATCGTAAATTATTTAAACGAAAATAAATATATCTGAAAAAACCAATAGACATGTAACTTCTTGGTGTTGTAGGAATAGAATACCTTTAAACCGACTTGACACATAGGAATAATAAAGATATTGTTAATTTCAATCATAAGTAGAACGGGAATTCTAATTGAACGTAAAATTCCGAACATATGAACAATAGATGGCTTTAACCATTGAATGGTTAACTTCGTCTTAAAAAGAGAAGTTACATCATTAATTTTATGAGGGGAGAAGTTTCTATGGTGAAACTGACGTATGACACATGGTTTAAACCTACTGAAACGTTTAACATTGACGACGAGTCAAAGGGTGCTTTAAATGTTTTGAGATGGGCTTATGACGAATATGATGCTGATCTTGTCTATGCATGTAGCTTTGGTGTAGAAGGAATTGTGATGCTTGATTTGATTTCGAAAACAAAACCAACTGCAAAAGTGGTGTTTTTGGATACAGGGCTTCATTTTCAAGAAACGTATACTCTCATCGATGACATCAAAACCCGTTATCCACAGCTCGATATAGAAATGAAAAAGCCAGCTTTAACGGTTGAAGAACAGGCCGATGCGCATGGAGAAAAACTATGGGAAAGACAACCAGATCGTTGTTGCCATATGAGGAAAGTTGTTCCACTTCGAGAGGCACTAAGCAATGCGACTGCTTGGTTATCTGGGCTTCGACGAGAACAATCACCGTCTAGAAGTCTAACCGAATTTGTGAATAAAGATGAAACGTTCCAATCAGTTAAAGTTTGCCCATTGATTCATTGGACGTGGACCGATATTTGGGATTATGTTGATAAATATAAATTGCCCTATAATCCCCTTCATGACCAAGGATTTCCTAGTATCGGTTGCGTACCCTGTACGTCTCCAAGTGATACAACGTCAGGCTCAAGGTCTGGCCGGTGGGCAAATCAAATGAAAACTGAGTGTGGATTACACCAAAAAATCAACTTAAATGGAGGAAATTAATATGAGCTTGAGTCAACCGCACGGTGGTACATTAATTAATCGTTGGAATCCAGATTTTCAATTGGAAGGGTTAACTGAAACAGTTGAATTAGATGAGATTGCTAGCAGTGATCTAGACTTGATTGGTACTGGGGCGTATAGCCCTATAAGTGGATTCCTAACAGAAGCAGACTACAATTCTGTCGTCCATACGATGAGGTTAACAACGGGTGAGCCTTGGACCATTCCAATTACATTGCCTACGACAGAAAAGAATGCGGAAAAAATTACGATTGGCAACTTTGTGAAATTAGTGAGAGACGAAATCGTTTACGGTGTACTCGAAGTAACTGATATTTTCACGCCCGATAAGGAAGTAGAGGCTGAATTGGTCTATCAAACGACGGACCGTGAGCATCCAGGTGTGAAGAAATTGTTTGAACGTCCGAATGTCTATCTTGGTGGAACGATAACGCTGATTCAACGGAGACCATTGAATGAGTTTTCGGAATATCTGTTTGACCCGATTGAAACAAGACAAAAGTTCCAAGATCTTGGCTGGAAAACAGTAGTTGGTTTCCAAACAAGAAATCCGGTTCACAGAGCACATGAATATATTCAAAAGACAGCTTTGGAGATTGTAGATGGTTTATTTTTAAACCCGCTTGTTGGTGAAACGAAATCCGATGATATTCCTGCAGATGTGCGCTTGGAAAGCTATGAAGTTTTACTAGAAAACTATTATGCGAAAGAGCATGTGTTTTTAGGTGTATTTACAGCGGCAATGCGTTATGCCGGACCAAGGGAAGCCGTTTTCCATGCGATGGTACGCAAGAATTTCGGTTGTACACACTTCATAGTCGGTCGTGATCATGCGGGGGTTGGTAATTATTACGGTACGTATGACGCTCAGAAAATCTTTAGTAATTTTACGCTAGGGGAGCTCGGAATTACGTTATTATTTTTTGAACATAGCTTTTATTGCAGTAAATGCGACAGTATGGCAACACCTAAAACATGTCCGCATGATGCCAGTCACCATGTAATCTTGTCTGGTACGAAAGTGAGAGAAATGCTCCGAAATGGAGAGAAGCTGCCAACGACATTTAGTAGACCCGAAGTAATCGATGTATTAATTGCAGGAATGCAAAAAGAAAAGATTCATTCATAACGTCAATTTTATTTTAGAACTAAGCGGTGAGAGGAGAGATAAGAATGGGAAAAGTATTTATAGTAGGAGCTGGACCTGGAGATGTTGATTTAATCACCGTTAAAGGGCTGAAATGTATTCAACAAGCTGATGTTATCTTGTATGATCGCTTAATAAATAAAGAGCTTCTTACTTATGCAAAACCGGGAGCGGACTTGATATATTGCGGGAAATTACCAAACTACCATGCAATGATCCAGGAAACGATTAATCACTTTTTAGTGAAATATGCGAAGCAAGGAAAAATCGTCACACGATTAAAGGGTGGAGATCCATTCGTGTTCGGAAGAGGTGCTGAAGAAGCAGAAGTTCTTGCGGACAATGGAATCCCATTTGAGGTGGTTCCAGGAATTACTGCTGGGATTGCAGCACCTGCTTATGCGGGTATCCCAGTGACACATCGCGAGTTAAGTTCGAGTTTTGCAATTGTAACAGGTCATATGCGTGCTGGAAAGAGCGACTCGATTCACTGGGAAAGTCTTGCGGTCGGAATTGATACCCTTGCGATTTATATGGGTGTCGGAAACTTGCCTTATATTTGTGAGCAACTGACAAAGTATGGTCGACCTGAAAGTACGCCAGTAGCTCTTGTTCATTGGGGAACAACGGAAGCGCAATATACGATTACGGGCACACTCTCTACTATCGTCGAGATTGCTAGGCAGTCCGAAATTGAAAATCCAAGCATGATTATTGTCGGCGAAGTAGTGAAGCTGCGTGAGAAGATTCAGTGGTTTGAACAAACCGGATTGAACCAAAAAATGATTAAAGAAGTTTCTGCATACTAACAATTTAACTTCATTCAGCAGGTGGGGAAACCCTTACCAAATGAAGTTAAGCCTGTGGCGATGTTACAAATTTTGATGGTAAATAATTGAGCAATCTAAAGTCGGAATTTGGAGGCAAATACATTGAGGCGTATTTGATAAGGGGGGATTAGCATGCAGGCAGTCTTATATGTTGCCCACGGTAGTCGGATTAAAGCAGGTGTCGAAGAAGCCATTCAGTTTATACAGAGCAGTCAAGCAATGATTGATGTTCCGATTCAGGAAATTTGTTTTTTAGAGCTTGCGGTACCAAGTGTGGATGAAGGTATTACGAATTGCGTGGAACGCGGAGCCACTAGAATCGCTGTTATTCCTATACTTTTATTAACCGCAGCGCATGCAAATGAAGATATTCCCTTTGAAATTGAAGTGGGGAAAATCATGTATCCCGATATCGAATTTACATACGGAAAAGCATTGGGCATTCATCCGAAAATTATTGACAGCTTATTTGATCGAGTTAAAGAACAAAATGTAGCGATTACAGAAGATGCACAGGTGCTGCTCGTAGGCAGAGGAAGCAGTGATCCGGCAGTTAAGCATGATTTAAATGAAATTGCACAGCTTCTTGCCGACAAGTATTCGTTTAACAAAGTAAATGTCTGTTTTCTTTACGGGGCGGAACCTCATTTCGATGAAGCATTACTGCAGATACAGGAAGCAGCGCAAAAGCAAGTTTTCATTATTCCTTACTTATTATTTACAGGTATTTTAATGAATGGCATTGAAAAAAAGATTTCGGAACAGGCTACTGCTGGTCAGCAGCTTATTCTATGTGAAAATCTAGGTTATCACAAATATGTCCAGGATGTACTTGTAGAACGGGTGTATGAGTTACTTCAAAAAGAACAAATCAGTCAGCCTATTTAATAAAGAATCTTTGTCTGAAAGGAAGAATAGGGACTATGGAGAAACGGGATAAAAACCTTGAGCTAACCATTGAAAACGTAAAACAGATGCTGAGCACGATGAATTATGGCTCTATCACATTGGTTATTCAAGACAATGTTGTAGTTCAAATAGAGAGAAACGAGAAGATTAGATTGAAATAATCGCCAGTTCTTCTGTTAACTATATAAAATACAATTTTTGTGGGGTGGAAAATTTTGGCGCTTCAAGTGATAAATAGTCCTTTCAATCAGGAGCAGGTAGAACTCCTTAATCAACTTTTGCCAATACTGACGGATACACAACAAATCTGGTTGGGTGGATATCTGAGTGCAAATCAGTTAACTGCACAATCAACCGCTTCAGGCAGCGTCGCAGTTCTGGAAGCTCCTGTAACGCAAATAGATGTTGTTTCAAAAGAAGTGACAATTCTTTATGGATCTCAGACTGGCAACGGGCAAGCTTTGGCTGAAAAACTGTCGAAGAATTTGAAAGCACAAGAGTACCAAATAACGCTTTCGGCTATGAACGAATTTAAGCCAAATGCGCTCAAGAAGATCGGGAATTTACTACTAATTGTGAGTACACATGGTGAAGGTGATCCACCAGATAATGCATTGCCGTTCCATGAATTTCTTCATAGTAAAAGAGCTCCGAAATTGGATAATCTACAATTTTCGGTTCTGTCTTTGGGAGACAGTTCTTATGAGTTTTTCTGCGAGACAGGTAAACAGTTTGAAAAACGATTACTAGAGTTAGGCGCAAAACAGCTTAGTCCGCGTGTCGATTGTGATTTAGATTATGATGAGCCTGCTGAGGAATGGTTTTCGAGTGTTTTAGCTACGTTAAATGAGCAACAAGGAAGCAGCGCTATTACTGCACAACAACCTGTCGAACAGGGAGTTGCAGAACAGCAAGAGTACTCTCGAACGAATCCGTTTAAAGCTGAAATTCTAGAGAATTTGAATTTAAACGGTCGTGGGTCTAACAAGGAAACGCGTCACCTTGAGTTATCACTTGAAGGGTCGAACCTTGAGTTTGAACCGGGAGACAGCTTGGGCGTTTACCCAGAAAATGATACTGAATTAGTAGATGCCTTGATCGCGGAGATGGGCTGGAATGCTAGCGAAACAGTTAAGGTCAATAAACAGGGTGAGCAAAGGCCGTTGCGCGATGCACTGATTTCTAACTTCGAAATCACTGTGTTGACCAAACCATTGCTACAAAAAGCGCAACTATTAACCGGTAATAATGAATTGAAGGAGCTCTTGGAACCTGAAAGAGAGCAAGAATGCAGGGAATATATCTATGGTCGTGATTTATTGGATTTTGTACGGGATTTTGCCCCTTGGGATATCTCTGTAAGTGAGTTTGTCGCAATATTACGTAAAATACCGGCGCGTCTCTATTCAATTGCCAGCAGTTCAAAAGCAAATCCAGATGAAGTACACCTCACGATTGGAACTGTGCGCTACGAGGCACACGGTCGAGACCGAGTAGGGGTCTGTTCTAATGAATGTGCTGTACGTGCACAACCAGGAGATCATTTACCTGTTTATGTTCAGCGTAACTCGAACTTTAAATTGCCAGCAGATCCTAACACGCCATTGATAATGATTGGACCTGGTACTGGTATTGCTCCTTTTAGATCGTTCATGGAAGAACGCGAGGAGATTGGCGCTGAAGGGAAAACATGGTTGTTCTTTGGTGAACAACACTTCGTTACAGACTTCCTGTATCAGGTTGAATGGCAACAATGGCTCAAAGAAGGCGTATTGACACGAATGGATGTTGCATTTTCCCGCGATACGAAAGACAAAGTCTATGTCCAACACCGAATGATAGAGAATAGCCAGGCTATTTTTAAGTGGTTGGAAGAGGGCGCTGTACTCTACGTTTGTGGTGATGAAAAGAATATGGCAGCGGATGTCCATGCTACTTTGGAAAGAATCCTTGAAGAAGAAGGGTCCATGACTTCTAAGGAAGCATCTGACTATTTGGCTGATATGCAACAACAAAAACGATATCAACGAGATGTCTATTGAAACAAGTGAGAGAGGAGCTAGTTACATGACTAAAAAAATAATTCTACCGCCACAACCCGGTCCACCTAGTGATGTTGAGCGGATTAAGAGTGAGAGTAACTATTTACGAGGAACGCTTGTGGAGACGCTTGAATATCCAATCAGTTCGGGGATACCTGATGATGATAATCGATTGATGAAACACCATGGGAGTTATCTGCAAGATGATCGGGATTTACGCAATGAGCGACAACGTCAAAAATTAGAGCCGGCATACCAGTTCATGGTCCGAGTTCGTGCTGCGGGCGGCGTTGCAACCTCGGCGCAATGGTTAATAATGGACGGAGTTGCCAATAAATTTGGCAATGGAACATTGAAATTGACTACCCGCCAGGCATTCCAAATGCATGGGATTTTAAAGTGGAATATGAAGGAAAATATTCAGGAAATTAATGCGGCATTGATGGATACGCTAGCGGCTTGCGGAGATGTGAACCGTAATGTGATGTGTAATCCAAACCCTTATCAATCAGATATACATGCCGAGGTTTATGGCTGGGCTCAGAAACTTAGTGATTACCTATCGCCACGGACCAATGCTTACCATGAAATCTGGCTTGATGGTGAAAAAGTAGTCGACAGTCAAGAAACAGAGGTAGAAATTGAACCAATGTATGGTGCACTTTATTTACCAAGGAAATTTAAAATTGGTGTAGCAGTTCCTCCTAATAATGATGTTGATGTCTTTTCACAGGATCTTGGTCTAATTGCCGTTTTAGAAGAAGATAAATTAGTCGGATTCAATATCGCTGTCGGAGGCGGCATGGGGATGACGCATGGTGATACGAAAACTTATCCTCAGTTAGCTCGGGTGATTGGATTCTGTACACCGGATCAGATTATCGAAGTAGCCGAAAAAATCATTACGATTCAACGTGATTACGGAAATCGTTCTGTGCGAAAGTATGCACGTTTTAAATACACCATTGATGCTCTTGGACTTGATTGGATCGCAAAAGAACTCAATGAACGATTAGGTTGGGAGCTTGAAACTGCACGTGATTATCATTTTGAACATAATGGTGATCGTTATGGCTGGGTGGAAGGAAGCGATGGGAATTGGCATTTCACGCTCTTTATCCAAAACGGACGCGTCCAGGACTTGGATGATTATCCACTGATGACAGGGTTGCGAGAAATTGCCAAGATTCACACAGGGGATTTCCGACTTAGCCCAAATCAAAACCTGATTATCAGTAATGTTTCGAGTCAAAATAAGAAAAAAATTGTCGAACTGATTGAGCAATACGGATTGACGGATGGGCAGCAACATTCCGCATTGCGACGGAGTTCAATGGCTTGTGTTGCTTTACCAACTTGTGGGTTAGCGATGGCTGAAGCCGAACGTTATCTGCCTTCACTACTAGATAAGATGGAACTGATCCTGGATGAAGCAGGATTGCGTGAAAAAGAGATTATTATTCGTATTTCGGGCTGTCCGAATGGTTGTTCTCGTCCATCTTTGGGGGAAATAGCCTTTATCGGTAAATCTCCTGGAAAATACAATATGTATCTAGGGGCTGGCTTCGTTGGAGATCGGCTGAATAAATTATACCGGGAAAATATCGGTGAAGAAGAAATTCTAGAACTGCTTAGACCATTATTTTTCCAATATGCAAAGGAAAGACATGAAGGCGAGCATTTTGGAGATTTTGTCATCCGTGCAGGGCATGTGAAAGCTGTTCAATCTGGATTGGACTTTCACGATTAATTAGAAATTCGCTGGAGTTTCGACGCTAAGAAAAGCGCAAGCGCCTTGGTAGACCCGAAAAGCGCTGTATGACCTTAAGATAAAGGCGATTTTTGCCTTTAACTTAAGGGCTGAAGTGACTCGAGGGGCTAGGCGCTGTAGTCTAGACACTGCTCGAAGTGGAAAATATATGTTTTATTATTGTGAAAAACTAAGAAGGACCGCTAATTTTGCGGTTCTTTCCAGAATTACTAACAGCGGCAGGTGGTTGAAAAGATGGGGTCTTACCCAATTATGCTGAACATCAAAGATAAAGCTGTTGTAGTAGTTGGTGGAGGTCTGATTGCTTTTCGTAAAATGGTTGGGTTGCTGCAAGCGGGTGCTTGTGTAACTGTGATTAGCCCGATGATTCATTCGGAAATAGAAAAACTCTATGCTCAGAATCGAGTTGCTTGGAAGAATAAATTGTTCGAACCGGACGATCTCGATTCTGTGTTGATAGTTATCGCAGCAACAAACAGTGAAACGGTGAATAAGTACGTTGCATCTTCTGCTGGCAAGTTTAAACTTGTCAATATCGTTGATAATCCGGAGTTAAGCACCTTTCATGTCCCTGCAAAACTTACAAGGGGGGACTTAACGATAAGTGTTGCAACGGGAGGAGCTAGTCCGACACTTTCCAAAAGCATTCGTGACGAAATTGCCGTAATTTACGACGAATCCTTTGGGGATTATCTTGAATTTCTAACGCAGTCAAGGGAAAAAGTGAAACAATCTATGTTAGATCAAAAAATAAAAACCAAATTACTTAAAGCGATCACAGATGAAACGTACAGGAAATCTAACAAAATGCGAAAAGCTTTTCTAGAAATAATAGATGGATACCAAGAGAAATCTTAAACGTAGTTGGAGGATGACAAACATGCGAGCCGTAAATAATATAGCTGAATTGATTGGGAACACTCCACTTGTAAGACTAAATAGGCTTCCAGATTCACAAGGTGCTGCTGTATATGTGAAACTTGAATCATTTAATCCAAGCGGTAGTGTAAAAGACCGGGCCGCTTACAATATGATAGTTGAAGCGGAAAAAAGTGGGGAATTGGTAGCGGGAGCAACAATTATTGAACCAACTTCGGGAAATACAGGTATTGGTTTGGCTATGAATGCTGCCGCAAGAGGATATCGGGCAATATTCGTCATGCCAGATAATGCAACAACTGAACGCATTAACTTAATGAAAGCTTACGGTGCAGAGGTCGTTCTTACACCTAGTGAAGAAAGAATGCCTGGTGCAATTGCCAAGGCAAATGAACTAGCAAAAAACATCAAAGACAGTTTTATTCCAATGCAGTTTGAAAATGCAGCAAATCCGGATATTCACAGAACAACTACTGCCGTTGAAATTATTGATGCGCTGAAGTCAATTGGAAGAACGCTTAGTGCTTTTGTTTGTACTTCTGGAACTGGTGGAACTGTAACTGGAACTGGAGAAGCCCTAAAAGAACATGATAATAAGATAACGGTTCACGTTGTGGAACCCGCTGGATCACCTGTTTTATCTGGAGGAGACCCCGGAAAGCATAAACTAGTCGGCACTAGCCCAGGTTTTATTCCTTCGGTATTGAATACCAGTGTGTATGATGAAATCTTTCAGATAAAAGATGAGGAAGCATACGACACTGTACATATTGCGGCAGCGAATGAAGGAATCCTTCTGGGCCCATCAGGAGGTGCGTCCATATATGCGGCGTTAGCCGTGGCGAGACGCTTGACTCCAGCAGATACCGTGGTCTGTATTGCCCCAGATTCGGGTGAACGCTATCTATCAGGTGACTTGTTCGAGTTTAATTAAACAGCGAGATGTAGAACTATTTTATAAACAGGTCTGATGGAAGTTTCCTGAAAGGGGTATTTATATGTATTTAACGATAGATGGGATCGAAAAAAGTTTTCCCAATAAAGAAAAAGGTCATGTGAAAGTGTTAGACAATATTTCGTTAGACGTGGAAAAAGGACAATTCGTTTCCATTGTGGGCCCATCAGGTTGCGGTAAATCCACATTGCTCTATCTTATAGCAGGTCTTGATAAGGCTGACAAGGGTGAAATCCGCATAGCTGGAAAAGTAGTGACCAATCCAGGTCCCGATCGTGTCGTCGTCTTCCAAGAAGATGGATTATTTCCATGGCTTTCAGTCCTTGATAATGTTACATACGGTTTACTTTTGAAAGGTTTTTCGAAGAAAAAGGCAGAGGATAAAGCAAAAGAAATGTTGAAAATGGTACATTTGACGAACTTTATTGATGCTTATCCACATCAGTTGTCCGGGGGAATGAAGCAACGGGTTGCAATTGCTCGTGCTCTTGTAATGGAACCAACCATATTACTAATGGATGAACCATTTGCTGCACTGGATGAGCAAACGAGAATGGTATTGCACAATGAACTGCTGGAAATATGGGAAAAAACAAAAGTGACGATATTCTTCGTGACTCACAATATTCGTGAAGCCGTACTTTTATCCGAAAAAATAGTAGTTTTTGAAACACGTCCGGGTAAAATTAAAGCCATCTTTAATTCGAAAACCATGAAGGATGGCATTATGCCCAATGACTTCACACATCAACTGGAAAAACAGATACTAGCATCACTGCAAGGTGAAATTGAGAAAGTGTTAAAGGAGGAAATGGGGGATGACTACATTTTTAAGACGAATCCTCTTCATAGGGATTCTAGCGGCGATATGGGAAGTCACATCTAGATTATCGAGTCTACCCGACTTTATGTTTCCTAGTCTAAGCCAAGTACTTCAAACACTTTATACGGGTATTGTAAATGGACAGATCACGAATGCAGTTTTTACAAGCTTGATTCGGCTGCTAGTCGGTTTTTCATTTGCTACAGTTCTCGGTCTATTTTTAGGATATCTCATATGGCGTTCAAAGTTAGTTGAAGATACACTTGGATTTCTAATCACAGCTTTACAATCAATTCCAAGTATTGTATGGTTTCCACTTGCAATTATCTGGTTTGGTTTGAACGATTTTTCCATTCTTTTTATAGTTGCAATTGGAGCAACTTGGACAATGACAATTAATTCTGCGAGTGGATTTAAAAATGTCCCTAAGCTCTATCAGCAAGTAGCTAAAACATTGGGGTCTGGCGGTTTTCACTTTTTACGAACAGTTATTATGCCGGCATCAGTACCTCAACTGATTACAGGTTTACGACTTGCCTGGGCATTCTCGTGGCGTGCACTAATGGCTGGTGAACTTCTCGGTGGAGGGGGAGGGCTTGGGCATCTCCTTGAAATGGGAAGGTCACTTGGACAAATGGATTTAGTCATATCAGTAATGATAATCATTGGAGTAATCGGTACAATCATGGATAATCTGGTCTTTTTACGATTGGAACGAAGTGTTCAAAAAAAATGGGGCATCAGTTAAGTAATAACAACTAATGGAAGATAAGGAGCGAATAGAATGAAACGTACTATATTATTAGGGCTTATTTCTTTAGTTGTATTGGTTTTCGGATCTGCTTGTGGAAAGACAGAAGGCAATGCACAAGACAGTAAAGAAGTGAATATCGGATATTTTCCAAATTTAACGCATATGTCCACAATTGTCGCGATGGAAAAAGGATACTTTAAAGAAGCCTTTGGAGAAGATACAAAAATTAACACAAAAATCGTCAGTAATGGCGGTTTGTTCATGGAAGCAATGGCAACTAAGTCAATTGATGTTGGGACAGTTGGACCTGGTCCAGTACTAAATTTTTACGTGAAAGATCCTAATTATCATATAATTTCAGGCGCAGTAAACGGTGGGGCAGTCCTTGTCGCTAGTGAACATAGTGATATAAAAGAACTTGCTGATTTGGATGGGAAAAAAGTAGCTATACCCGTAATTGGCAGTACGCAAGATGTCATGCTGCGTAAAGCGTTAAAAGATGTCGGTCTAACACCGAAGGCGAATGGTGGAACAGTAGAAATGTTTGCAGCAGCACCAGCTGATACACCGACGTTGTTTATCCAAAAGTCAATAGATGCCGCAGCAACGCAAGAACCTTGGGGCTATATTTTGGAAACACAGGCTAACGGGAAGTTGTTATTGGACTGGGAATCATTCGCATGGGGAAAAGAATCAACTAATACGGTTGTTGCAGCTAGCAAAAAGTTTACGGAAAACGAAGAACTTATGAAATCCTATTTAACAGCTCATGTAAAAGCGGTTGAGTTTATTGAACAAAATCCAGAAGAGAGCCAAGCGCTTGTAATCAAGCATCTGAAAGATATAACAGGGAAAGAAATTGATAAAGCTGAACTAGAAGTTGCATTCAAACACATGAAAGTAACAACTGCAGTAAATGAAAACGTTCTTCAAGAGATGGCTGACATTAGCAAAGAGGCTGGATATGTACCTAATAATAACATTGAAGGATTAATTCAGTTGGACCAATTGAATTCATTAAAAGAAATCAAATAATAGTATAATTTTTTAAAAAAGCATTAAGAACTATTGGGATTTAAAACATCAAAAGGATGTTTTAAATCCCTTTTTATTACTTTTATAAAAATGTCACAAAGCTTTCCTTTGTTTTAGTTGGAGACTAAGAGTAAAATGGAGTTAAGTATGCCAGTCACCGAATGAATTTTTGTAATCCATCAAATCGGGAAAGTACCTGGCTTTTTTGAGGAGAGAAGACTAAATGTCAAAAGTTATGAATCCTTCATGGCAGAAGGTTGAGGAACCAACATTATCAACTAAACAGAATATGGCAATCCTTTTTGCTGATTTAAAATCCCTTTTTAAAGCTATTGTTCTTATTTCTAACGTACTTCCTGTGCTTACTGGATTCTGGTTAGCACTCTATTTTACGAATTCAACTTTATTAGGTAACTTGGGCGTCTTTTTATTGACGATTTCAGGAAGTACACTGGTAATGGCTGGAGCACTAATCCTAAATAATTGGTATGATGTTGACATTGATACATTAATGGAAAGGACTAAGAATCGACCTACGGTTACAGGGCATTTCTCCCTAAAGTTTGTCTTAACTCTGGGAATTGCATTATCAATAGTCGGTTTAGTACTTTTAGCCTTAACTACAATCGAAGCAGCTATTTACGCATTCATTGGTTGGTTTACATATGTTATCTTGTATACTATGTGGTCAAAACGTAGATATACATTAAACACAATTATTGGAAGTGTCTCGGGCGCAGTGACGCCACTAATCGGTTGGACGGCAATCGCACCCGGTTATCACATCGTGCCGATTGTACTAGCGCTCATCCTATTCATATGGCAAATGCCGCATACATTTGCAATTGCCATTAAAAAGGTCGAAGAATATAGTCTAGCTAAAGTCGCTATGCTTCCAGTCATTCATGGATTTGATTTTACTAAACGTCAAATGGTTATCTATGTTGCCTGTTTATTACCTTTACCGTTCTTTTTGGGATCACTTGGAATTGTTTTCATAGTAATCGCTTCACTATTGAACATTGGTTGGCTATTCGCGAGTATTAGCGGATTTTTCACTAAAGATGATATGAAATGGGCACATCTCATGTTTATGTGTTCTGTGAATTATATCGCTATCTTATTTACTTTAATGATTCTAGTTACATTACCCATTTTCAATTGACACAAAAGTGAAATGCCAGCATATGAAACGACTTTACATCGTTTCGTATGCTGGCATTTTTTATTATTTAAAATAGGGAGAAACCTTTTTTGTCGTTTCTTCGGGAACTTTCATACAAAGCGGTTCGCCGTGTAAAAAGTTGAAAACATTCATGTCACTCGTTTGAAGTGCACCGATAGTCAGACGAGGAACAACTCTAACATGAACACGATCAAATGGATTCTTTGTTACAGGTATAAATAGGGCCAAGTTAAAGCTAGAAATACCTATTTCTTCAAAGTAAGGGAACAGATTAGTCATACTTTCAGCGAGGTCATTCCAATTACTTTTGTTCAATTCATTGAGTGAGGCGGCATCGATAATACCTATAAAATCAGCATGGCTTTTTGGTGCAAATGCATGGACCCAATTAATGGATCCTATCGTCCCTATAAAACGCTCATCAATCTCCCGTTCACGTTCAATTAACGCATCGTAAAAGCTACTTTGTGTCTCTTGGTAAAAATGTTCACTGCTTGCCGATGCTGTTAATTGATAATTTGTAGGAAGTTCAGAAGCCAATACATGAATATGTGGATGTAAAATACTTCCTCCAGATGGAGGTAAGTAGTTCCAGTTGATAGATGCATATGCGGTTTTTGGATCATGCACTATAACTTTTTTTAAATAATTATGTGCTGCAGAGAATGAATTAGCAATCAAAGGCGCTGTAAATTCATCAAGTTTGACGTAATGCTGATCACACATTCGTACAACAGCATTATGCTTACTGTAAGGAAAAAGGTTTGGAAAAACGACAGCTTCACCTTGTATAAGTCGCCCACCATCTATTAAGTCAGTTGGAAATTTTGGAGTCAAGGTTTGGACATTTTCGGAACAGAATGGACATTTACTACCAGAAGTTGCTATCGCGTGTTCTGAATAATTGTTTGGAATGAAAGGAGCTCCTGGATCAAAAATGATTCTGGAAGTTTCTCCTGTCAACGGATCAAGCCGGATTTCAGTTTTTCGGTCAACGAGTTTACCATCTTGCATTGGATCATGTAACGAAAACAGTTCTTGTTTTACGGTGAAAGTAATAGACATATAGTTTCCCCCTTTAATAGTGTTGATAGCTCTCTCTATTCTAACTTCAATTGTTGAATAAGTCAGTATAATCGAGTTTGAATTTTATACGTTTGAATAAGACTAGGTGAGTTTTAAAGAAAACACGTCTGTTGATTAAAAATTCACGTGAAAAAAATGCTAGCTTGCAAGGCTTGAAATCCGTCATTTTTACTGGATTAGCTTCGGCTTGCTTTCGGCGAAATATATACGATACTATTACCGAGGGACAAATGCTTTCTAATTATGCTGATTCTTGTAGTCTATTATTGTGATAGAATAGTCATAGTTGAGTAAACTTTAGGGAGGTTAAGATTTGTTTAAGAAAAGGTTATCACTAATCGTAATGTCGGTGTTGTTGTTGATTGGAACGCTTTTTACTCCTGCTCTGGGGCAAGGTAATACCTATGCGAAATCGCCATATAATGATTTGGAAAATGCAATTAATACAATTATGTCAGACAGCAGAATGCAAAAGGCGGTCAGCAGTGTAACGGTACGTAAAGCCTCTGATGGAGAAATTATCTATCAAAGTCATGGAGACAAAGGAATTACTCCTGCATCCACTTTGAAAATACTAACTGCAGCCTCGGCTCTTGAGACACTGGGTGAAAATTTTCGTTTTTCGACAGATGTAATAACGAATGGGAAAGTGGAAAATGGAACATTGAACGGAAATCTATATTTGCGTGGGACAGGCGATCCTACGTTGTTAAAGAAGGATTTTGACAATTTCGCTATGAAATTGGCTAGCAGTGGAGTAAAAAGAGTTTCCGGAAACTTGGTAGGAGATGACACATGGTTTGATGCAATTCGTCTATCACCAGGTATACATAAAAATGATGAATCCTATTATTATGCAGCTCAGGTTTCAGCATTAACAGTCGCTCCAAACACCGATTATGACGCCGGAACAGTTATAGTCGATGCAAGGCCAAGTGCTCGAGGAAAAGTAGCAAAAGTGACTCTAACACCTGAAACGAATGTAGTCAAAGTGGTCAATAAATCTAAAACAGTGCCAAAAGGGAATAAAAACACGTTGCGTATTGTACGCCAATATGGAACAAATAACATAGTCATTACAGGGAATGCGCCCCTTGGATCGACAGGTAAAAAGGAATGGATAACTGTTTCCAACCCGACTGCCTATGCACTTGATATCTTTAAAAAATCATTAACATCAAAAGGAATAAAGTTTGCGCCATCATCTAAAGTCGTACGTGGTAAAACTGCTGCGGGATCAAAGGTTCTCGTGTCCAAGAGTTCCATGCCCTTGAAGAGTTTGATGAAGCCGTTTTTAAAGTTAAGCAATAACTCACATGCAGAAGTATTAGCGAAGGCAATGGGGAAAGAAAAATACGGACAAGGTAGTTGGAAGGCTGGCCTCCAAGTCATGCGGAATTATGCCGAGTCTGTTGGGTTAGATGGCAACAAGTGGTTATTTGAAGATGCTTCAGGCATGTCCCACGCGAATAAAGTGACATCAATCCAGTTAACTGAGTTATTATACAAGGTACGAACAGCGCCATGGTATTCAACTTTTGCTCAAGGACTTCCGGTTGCGGGGGCCCAAGAAAGGTTTATGGGTGGTACTCTGAGAAATCGTATGAAAACTGGATCTGCTAAAGGCAATGTAGTTGCCAAAACCGGAAGTTTGACTAACGTTAGCGCGCTTGCAGGTTATGCAAAAACTAGAGACGGTGAAACATTAATATTTAGTGTCTTGACGCAGAATCATAAATCAAGTACTGTTCCTGTACTTGACCGGATTGCTACAACCATTTCAAATTCATCAACTAAATAAATATGTGAAAAAAGTAGCAGAATCATTTGCTGCTTTTTTTTATGATATGGATTATTTGAACTTTAAAAGAATTAGGATATGTGCTTTGGGGTATAGCAAGAGATAAGTAAAAATATTTAGTTCAATCAACTAGTCAAATTTAACAACAGGAGGAAATGGTATGGAGTATAAAGGAAGAAAAAGAAGCTCAAACGTAGAAGATCGCAGAGGCAAGGGTAAAGGTGGTATAGCATTAGCGGGAGGGGGAATTGGTGGTTTAATAATTATACTAATTATTACTTTTCTTGGAGGTAATCCAAGCGATATCTTAAATGGTACACAGAATTCCGATTCAGGGAGTTCGGTCCCTTACGAGGAAACTGCTGAAGAAAAAGAACTTGCTGAATTTGTATCTGTTGTTTTAGCTGATACAGAAGTAGTTTGGACCGAATTTTTCCGAGAGCAAGGCCAAGTGTATGAAGAACCGGTGCTCGTTTTATACACAGACCAAGTCCAATCAGCTTGTGGTGTTGCAGGCTCTTCTGTGGGTCCGTTTTATTGTCCTGGTGACCATAAACTCTACATCGATTTGAGCTTCTATCAGGAACTTAAAGACGAATTCCAAGCACCAGGTGATTTTGCGATGGCCTATGTAATCGCCCATGAAGTTGGGCACCATGTGCAAACTCTATTAGGTATCACTGAGCAAGTAAATGCACTTCGTTCGAAACTTAGCAAGGAAGAATTCAATAAATACTCAGTGAATATGGAGCTACAAGCCGATTATTACGCTGGTGTATGGGCTAAGCATCAGAATGAAAATAATTTTCTTGAAGCAGGAGATATTGAAGAAGCAATCAACGCAGCAAGTGCTGTAGGGGATGATCGTATCCAGAAAAAAACACAAGGTTATGTTGTTCCTGATAGTTTTACACATGGAACCTCTGAGCAAAGGATGAACTGGTTTACAAAAGGTTTTGAAAATGGAACCATTGAAGGTGGGAATACATTTGAAGCAAGTGGGTTTTAATTAAAAAAATATCGTGAAGAAAAAAATCTTGCTTACAGTCATTTAGCTGTGAGCAAGATTTTTTCATTAGAAGATTAAATTAGTAAATCAAACAGTGTACTATCATTGTTAACTTCTTTAAACATGAAACCGCATTGATCCATCCGCTGAATAAGTCCAGCATAGTCTGACTTATTCTTCAGTTCAATCCCGACAAGCCCCGGACCACTTTCCTTGTTATTTTTTTTCGTATATTCAAAAGTTGTAATATCATCATCTGGCCCAAGTACTTCGTCCAAAAACTGACGTAATGCACCTGAACGCTGTGGGAAGTTGACAATGAAATAATATAAGAGTCCTTCATAAATCAAGGATTTCTCTTTAATTTCTTGCATCCGTCCAATATCGTTGTTCCCACCACTAATTACACAGATCACTGACTTGCCACTAATTTCATCCTTATAAAAATCTAGGGCAGCGATTGGTAAAGCTCCAGCTGGTTCCACGATGATTGCATGTTCATTGTATAGATCCAATATAGACGTACAAACTTTACCTTCAGGAACAAGAACAATATCATCTAGATATTTGCGACAGATTTCAAAAGTAAATTGACCTGCACTTTTAACAGCGGCCCCGTCGACAAATTTATCAATGAAATTTAAGGTTGTCACTTCATTATTTTTTAAAGCTGCTTTCATACTAGCTGCACCTTCTGGCTCTACACCAATCATCCTAGTATTCGGTGAAACATTTTTAATGTAAGTGCTCAAACCTGCCATTAGCCCGCCGCCGCCAATACTAGCGAACACAAAATCAATTGGTTCTTCAATGTCATTCATCATTTCAACTGCAACTGTCCCTTGTCCAGCAATAATATCGTAATCATCAAAGGGATGGATGAATATTCGGTCCTCTGCATCAGCGCATTTGAAAGCTTCTTCAGAAGAATCATCAAATGTATCACCTACTAATATAATTTCAACAAAACCTTTACCAAACATTTTAACTTGGTCAATTTTTTGTTTTGGGGTAGTCTGCGGCATAAAGATCTTTGCATCTATACCTAGGTGTGCACATGCATAAGCGACCCCTTGGGCATGGTTACCCGCACTGGCGCAGACCACTCCTTTTTCGAGCGCTGCTGCTTCAATCGTTTTGATTTTATAGTAGGCACCTCTTAATTTAAAAGAACGGACATGTTGTAAATCTTCTCTCTTTACATAGACACGACAATTGTACTTTTCTGATAGTCGTTCATTTTTTTGGAGAGGGGTATGTGCGACTACATCTTTTAATAATTGATTGGCAATTAGTATGTCTTCCACTTGAATTCCAGTTTGTTCTGTCTTCATAATGTTCATTGTAATCTCAACACCCTTCAATATCGTTTTCCAATGATAACATGAAATCCTGCGTATGTGCATGAGAATCTTCTTAATTGTGCGTTATTTATTGTAGGTGCTATTTCCAATGGATTGTATAGTTTACATAAATGAATGCTTCTCCACCCCAGTGAAATGTAAAACATCAACGTGTGGAAATGTTGAGCTGCTGTTCCCACCTCGTAAAAAAAGCTTTATCCCATAAAAATATGTTTGAATAGCAGTTCCAATCTATTTTCTATACCATTAAGAAGAGGTGATGGTCAGCTATGTCAGATAAAACAAAGAAACGTTATGAAATTGATCTTTATCAACCGATTAAAGAATACTTTACACAGCAGGGTTACGATGTTTATGGTGAAGTGAACGAGTGTGATATAGCCGCGGTGAAAGAACAGGAATTAATACTCATAGAGATGAAGCTCACTCTTAATATTGATTTACTGATGCAGGCAACAAAAAGACAGCGATTGACGAATCAGGTCTATGTTGCAATACCTAAACCCAAAATCAGTTTTCGCTCGAAAAAGTGGAAAGATACTTGCCATTTGGTGAGGAGGCTTGAGTTAGGTTTGATCACCGTATCATTTCAAGAAGAAGTTGCCGTAGCGGAAATTATATTTCATCCCACTTCTTTTGATCGAAAAAAAAGCATGCAGCGTAGCACGAAAAAAAGGTCTGATATGTTAACAGAAATGGAAGGTAGACTCAGTGATTTTAACATTGGTGGAAGTAGCCAGACCAAAATTATTACAGCTTATAAAGAAAATTGTATTCATATTGCCTGCTGTTTTTTACATTATGGTCCCTTATCTCCAAAATCGTTGCGTGGGATGGGGACAGGAGAAAAGACATTTACAATTCTAAATAAAAACTATTATGGATGGTTTGATAGAGTCAGTAGGGGAATATATACAATTAATGATACTGGTATAAATGAATTGGGTGCCATTCCCGAACTGTATAGTCATTATTGTGAAGTCGTAAAAAAACACAATGAACAATGAGCAGCCTTGCAAGAATTTGAAGAATAAATTTAAATAGAAGATATTGTTTTACGTGCTATTATTGATAGAGTCAATACATAAGAAGAGCTATGTGTATTTAAATTGGGGGAAATTGTATGTTAAATGAGAGTCAATTAATTGCAATAAAGCAACTGCAAAACCAATGTGAGAAAGCAGACGGTTTTCAATTGAAATTCAACTGGGAAATGCTCCGTGAAAGAGATGGACGTCAAATGGATTTCTTCCATATAGAAAATGGGGAACTGATCGCTTTCCTAGCTTTATATAGTTTCGGATCTACAGTTGAGATTTGTGGAATGGTGAAGCCCGAAGAAAGAAGGAAAGGCCATTTTACGGAACTATGGACTCAGGCATTAGTACTAATGGAACAATATAGCTTTGAAACGGTTTTATTGAACGCACCTTCTTCATCAGACACAGCAAAGAGCTGGATATCTACCCAACCTTACACTTATGCATTTTCTGAATTTCAAATGGTCTGGAAGGAAAAAATAATTGAGCCGAGTGACGAAGTTCTTTTACGTTCCGCAAAACCGCGGGACGCTGATTTAGAAGTATTGCTTGATGTACTTGCTTTTGGCATGGATGAAGAAGATGCAAGGTCTCATCTGGAACGGATAAAAGAAAGAGCAGATGAGCAGTTTTTAATGATTGAAGCTGATAACAGGACAGTAGGAAAGGTTCGTATCAATCGAATGGACGGCGATGCTTGGATTTATGGATTCGCTGTCCTCCCAGAATTTCAGGGAAGAGGATACGGTAGAAAAGTTTTGCGAAACATTATTAAGCGTGAACATGATGCTGGTAATCGAATACGACTTGAAGTCGAAGCGAAAAATAATCGTGCGCTAACCTTGTATGAATCAGTTGGATTTGTAAAGGTGCAGGGGCAGGATTATTTTAGGAAGAACAAAGAATAAGTTAGACTTGAAAAAGCTGAAGCTATTTGGCCTTACCGGCGGAAGGGCATCAGCTATTCTAAATTTATAGAATTTCGATACAAAAGAAGCATGCTAGATTGCTTAGGAGACATAATAGCATTCCGTTAAACTTATACAAAGAGATGTTTTTATATCAGATCGAGTTTGTCGAATAATTGGCCGTTTTTGACCTTTTCTCTTATTATAATGTAGGGTAAAATAGACTAGTAGAATGCTAGGGGGAAAAATAGTGAAAAATACATTAACGATACAGTTGGGAACAATAATCGTGGGCATCATGGTCGCGATGCTGGCGATTACTTCCGTTGCTACATATAAGACAGCTTACGCCAAATTATATGATGCAGCTGGTGTAGAGGCATACGGCTGCGCCAATATTACAACTGGTTTAATTCGCCCGGAAGATGTAGATAAAATGCTCGAAGGCGACGTTGGAGTCATGGACGAGGTTGGCAAACAACTAAACTGGACAATCAACCATAAACCCATTTTCGAAACGCAATACATTATTGACTTAGATGGAAAAATACTTGCTCTTGATGATAATTTGAAGAAATCAGGGTTTAAACCGGGAAAATCCGTTCCGGTCGATGAGGAAGCAATTTCAATGCTTTTGGAAACTAAGCATTCAACTTATTCAGAGCTCTATGAATTCGCCGGTATGGAACGCTTGTCCGGTTATGCACCGATATATAAAAATCACGATCCAACTGAAGAAATTATTGCAATAAGCGTTATCGACTTTGATGGTTCAATTGTAGCAGGCAGGACATGGGATGTCGTTCGTAATGGTATTCTCATAAGTTTGATACCGATGATTCTTGCTTCAATTGGGACAATCCTGCTAATCCGACGTAAAACAAAATCGATTTCTGTTTTAATTTCCCATGCAAAAGAAATTGCGAAAGGAAATCTTGCAATCGAAGATACAGTTGTAAAGGGCAATGATGAAGTAGGAGATCTCGGTCGTACATTGAATACAATGACAGCGAATTTGCGTAATATGATTGGTACTGTGAAAAGCACATCTGTCCAATTGACAAAAAACTCTCTAGATACGACGGCATCTTTGAATGAAATGCAGATGGCTATTCAGCAGGTTGCACACAACATGAACGAAACAGCTGCATCTATTTCAGATGGTACCATCAATGCAGAGAACGCATCGAAGATCTTGTCATCTTTAGCAAGCGATCTCCAAAATTCAAAAGAAATAGCAGATCTTAGTGTGAGTAATTCACAACAAACGATGCAAATTGCTAAAGAAGGACAACTTAGCGTGAATGAAATTAGCAGTGATATGGAAAAAATCAGGATTTCTTCAAATGAAGCTGGAGGTACAATTCAAAAATTGATTGAATCTACAACGAAAATCCAAAATATCACGAGTTCAATTGCAGGAATTGCTGCACAGACAAATCTACTTGCGTTAAACGCATCCATCGAAGCTGCAAGAGCCGGTGAACATGGTAAAGGGTTCGCAGTTGTAGCAGAAGAAGTACGAAAACTTGCGGAACAGTCCAATAGGGAAGTGTTGGAAGTAGAAAAATTGGTACGCGATATAACAGAAAGTATAGGGCAAGTTGTTAGTTCCACTTCAGATAGCAATAAGCTAATTGAATCGGGTACTGAAACCGTCCGTTTGACCGCAGTTTCATTAAGTAATATATCCAGTGCTGTTTCAGAAACTGTGAAAGAAATAAATTTGATTTCAGAATTAACGACAGCTGAAGCGGAGAACTCTGAACGGGTGGTAGGGCTAATTAGTCAACTAACTCACTCAATCCATTTAATCGAAGATAAGACAAATAGTATTTCCGCGGCTACGGAACAGACTTCAGCTTCTATTGATGAAGTTGCCGCGCATTCAACTGAAATGAGTCAGATGGCACAGGATCTCGAGGAACTTGTAGGGCAATTCAAACTGAAATAATATAAAGACAAAACCCGTAAAAGTAATTACTTTTATGGGTTTTGTCATGAAAAGGAATTTTTAATTCGGTTGACAGGGAACATAAATTAGAATTCCTACTTACTTTGAAAGTTGATGTACCGTCTGTGAATTTATTTTTAGATCCGAAAACTTACAATTCATAGAGGAATACATTATAATTTTTTAGTGGACATGATATATAAAATACTTGATAGAACGGAGAGATTTCATGACAAGAGAAAAACAACTACATAAGAGGATTCTGTCTTTTCTGCTGCTATTAACAATTACTGTTCTTGCAGCTTGTGGTTCCAGCGCTAAAGAAGATGAAAAAGTTTCTAGTTGGGAGGAAATAAAAGAAAAAGGTGAAATTGTAGTAGCGACATCTGGTACACTTTATCCGGTTTCTTTTCATGATAGCGAGAGTAAAGAACTGACAGGTTATGAAGTAGAAATAATGAAAGAGCTGGGTAAGCGCCTTGATTTGGATATTAATTTCGTTGAGATGGGGCTAGATGGAATGCTAACTTCCTTGAACAGTGGGCAGGTCGATCTCGCAGTGAACGATATTGAAATTACGCCCGAACGGGAAGAAAAATTTACTTTTTCAGAACCATATAAGTATTCGTTCGGTACAGCAATTGTACGTAAATCAGATCACTCAGGAATTGAATCACTTAAAGATTTAAAAGGTAAAAAAGCAGCAGGCGCAGCGACTTCGGTATACATGCAAGTCGGTCGAGAAAACGGCGCAGAAGAGGCTATTTATGACAATGTAACAAATGATGTTTACTTACGTGACGTTGAAATCGGCCGAACGGATGTCATTTTAAATGATTATTATTTACAAAAACTTGCTCTAAAGGCTTTTCCTGAATTTGAAATTATGATTCATCCAGATATAAAGTATCATCCCAATGTCCAGGCAATCATTATGAAAAAGGACAGTAAGGATTTACTAGAACAAGTAAATACTGTGCTAGTTGAAATGAAAGATGATGGTACGATTTCACAATTGGCTGAAAAGTTTTTTGACGGAGAAGACGTGTCCATTGAAAAAGATTATGATTTTGAATAATTGGAAAGGCGGGTTATAAAGTGAGTGGAATTGAATGGAACCACATTTTTGACTTGCCACTTGCTATTGAATCATTTCCGTATATTTTACAAGGCGTTGGTTTCACGATACTCATCTCTTTTGGAGGGATGGCATTCGGATTAGTTCTGGGTTTAATCCTGGCGCTTGGTAGGACGTCTAAACTGCTATTATTCAGGTGGCCATCTCGAATCTATATTTCCTATATGCGGGGAACACCCATGCTGGTATTTCTATTTTTGTTATATTTCGGATTGCCGAATATAGGCATTCAATTTACTGCCGTTACAGCTGCGTTAATAGGCTTTAGTCTTCATTCATCCGCCTATATGGCCGAAATAATTCGGTCATCGCTTAACTCAGTCGATAAAGGTCAATGGGAAGCTTCTACTGCCTTGGGTTTGTCATATATGCAATCAATGTATTCCGTTATCATACCTCAAGCGACTCGCATAGCCATTCCGCCATTGTCGAACGTTATGCTAGATTTAATCAAAGCATCATCGTTAGCGGCGATGATTACAGTACCTGATTTGTTTCAGCGTGCAAAAATCGTCGGGGGAAGAGAATTCGATTATATGACAGTTTATATTTTGGTTGGCCTTATCTATTGGGGTATTTGTTTGCTAGTCGAAATATGGCAAAGCCAACTTGAGAAACGTTCAAATTACGTTTAATATGTTTTCATCATCTGTCATTTCAGTAAGAGCGCATGATATAATGGAATCAAAAACATAGTTGAGGAGCATGCGATATGTTGAAGGATTTCTTTATCGGGTTATCTCAAAATCAGTTATTGAATAGTGCTGCTAAAAAATACGGATTGAAACTTGGTGCGCAAAACGTAGTGGCAGGAACAAATGTAGAAGAAACAATCCAAAGCATTAAAGAGTTAAACTCTTATGGTATTTCTTGTACTGTAGATAATCTGGGTGAGTTTGTTTATGCAAAAGAAGAAGCATTAGCTGCAAAAAAACAAATACTTGAAGTAATTGAAGCAATCCATCAACATGGAGTCGATGCCCATATTTCATTGAAACCTTCTCAACTAGGTTTGGATATAGATCTTGATTTTTGTTTGGAAAATCTAAAAGAGATTGTTTCCAAGGCAAAGAACTACGATATCTTCATAAACTTCGATATGGAAGATCATGCTCGTTTGCAACCATCGTTTGATCTACTTGATGAATTATCGAGGACATATGATAATATAGGAACAGTCATTCAAGCCTACTTCTTTCGTGCAGTAGGAGATATTCAAAAGTATAAGAATTTCCGCTTGCGAATAGTAAAAGGTGCATACAAAGAGTCTGAACAATATGCTTATCAAAATAAAGATGAAATTGATGAAAACTATATTAAGTTAATTGAATGGCATTTGCTAAATGGTAAATTTACTTCGATTGCAACACACGATCACAACGTCATTAATCATGTAAAACAATTTGTTAAGGATAATAATATTTTGTATGATAAATTTGAATTCCAAATGTTATACGGATTCAGAAAAGACATGCAATTAAAATTGGCCAGTGAAGGGTATAATTTCTGCACGTACGTACCCTTCGGAGATGATTGGTACGGCTATTTCATGCGTCGTCTTGCTGAAAGGCCGCAAAATATGAATCTTATTGTCAAACAAGTATTTAACAAAAAAACAAATACAGTGCTTGGTTTAGCAGTCGGAGCTTTTGCAATCGAAAGATTTACCAGGAAAAAATAACAGTAAAATAAAAAGGTGTAAAATGAGATGCTTCTCATTATACACCTTTTTCAATTTAGCCCACTGTAATAATGACTACGAAGTAAATGACCATCGAAATCAACCCGATTGGAACACCAAAACGTGCCCATTCAATACTTTTAATATTCAACTTTCCCGCAGCGATAATATTTGGAATGTTTCCTGGTATTAACATTCCTCCGCTTATAAGCAGGCCTAGTAAAAGGGCCTTAATTGTCGAATCATTCATCTCAGGACTGATTTCTGCGGCTGCTAATGTGGCATTGTCGAGTACTGCTGAAATCATATTAATCCAATAAAGAATCAAAGGATTCATGTCGAGTAAATACTTTTCGATAAATGGTTCAAAGCCAGCTCCGAGCAATGTTAAAGCCATTACAAACAAATAGACTTTAAATCCCCGAATAATTATTTCGATGTATGATTCCGTAACAGGAATTGTTTTATATCTGTTTAACTTTTTTGAAGGCTTGATCATAACTGCAGCTAGTATGCCAAAAGCAATAACTCCAGGAATGATATCGGGTCCGATTAGGCGAAGCAAATAGAAAAAGTCCTCATCTAATTTACTAGTGGCAATGGTTGAAAGGGGTTCGCCAATAGGCGTCAAGACAGCACCGAGTCCGATTGAGTAACAAGCAATTATTACTAAACGTATTTCAGATTTCCTATCAAGTCGTAACACACCGACAATTGCAACCAATACAATTGCAGCAACAATTGCAGTAATTACACTTGATAGTATTCCTAGAACGATAACATTGAGTGCTATAAATAAGCGGAAAGGAATTGCTTTGCTCAAGATCTGTACTCCTTTGTGAAAAGGAGTTCGAAGCCACCGAAACAATAGCCCGGCGATTATAACCGCTAATGTAATATTTATCGGATCCTCCAACGCTTTTAATATGAGATAGGAGTCAAGTACCTGGCTAACCAGAACTGCGAAAATACCCATGATAAATAAAAAGAATTCTAAATTCCTTTCAACTATTTTCATTGTAAAGGGCAAAAATAAAACCAGTATTAAAATTATAGTCAAGCCAAGTAGCATGATATACCTCCATTATTCAATTTAATAAGAGTCCATTAGTTATCTTATTATAAAAAGTAAAGGAAAATACCAATGAAAAAGCTTGAACCACAACTTGAAAATGAGTAAAAAAACAGGCAGCCCCTATTACTAGCGGAGCTACCTGTTTTAATGATATTTCTATTTAACGTACGCCTTTCATAAAACGCTGGATAACTGGAGAAACTGCGAAGAGTAGAATACTAAATAGTATTGCTGTCCCGCCGATGATTCCAAAATACATTAATTCTGTTTCAGGTTTGTATAATTTTACAAGTTGTGCGTTTAATGCTTGTGCAGCTGCGTTTGAAAGAAACCATAGACTCATTGTCTGCGCAGAGAACGCTGCAGGAGCCAGTTTTGTGGTTGCAGATAAACCTACGGGTGATAAACACAATTCTCCTAGGACGACGATGAAGATGCTTAAAATGAGCCACAGTGGACTTACAAGTGCATCTGTACCTCCCAAATAGCCAGGCACTAAAATAACGATGAAAGACAATCCGGCAAATAGTAGTCCAAGGGAGAACTTCTGCGGAATAGTAGGTTGCCGATCACCAAGTTTCATCCAAATCCATGCAAAGAATGGTGCCAGAGTGATTATGAATAACGGATTAAATGATTGGAAAAAGGCTGGTGAAATCTGATAGCCAAAGATATTAAGATTTGTCCGTGTATCCGCATATAATGCAAGTATTGTTGATCCTTGCTCAGCAATTGCCCAGAATATAACTGAAGCCACGAAGAGTGGAATAAACGCAATAATACGTGAGCGTTCATCATCATTCGTTTTCGAACTTCTATACATTACAACGAAATAGGCTGTGGGGATCAAGAAGCCGAGAATCCCTACAATTGCAATGAATGAGTCAAATGTAAGCCAACCACGGGGAATGGCGATGGCAACTAGAATTGCAATTGCAATAGCGCTAATCGCAAAAATTGAGAATACTTTTTTCTTCTCGCTCGCTTCCAATGGATTTGCCACTTGCGTACCAGCAAGTCCAAGACTTTTCTTTTTCGTAAGTATGAATATCAACAGTCCAATGAACATCCCGACTGCCGCAACACCGAAACCAAGATGGAAACTTGTCTTCATTAATTCTCCGACAATCAGTGGAGAGATGAAGGCACCCATGTTTATACCCATATAGAAGATACTGAATCCCGCGTCTCGACGGTTATCATTTTCCGGGTAGATGTCCCCAACAACACTAGATACGTTAGGTTTTAATAGACCAGTACCAATTACAATGAGTACCATTGAAACGAAGAATAATGTAATGTTACCAGGAATTGCAAGCGCGATATGGCCAAGCATGATGAAAATTCCACCATAAAAAATCGCTTTAGATGTACCGAAAATCCTGTCAGCTAACCAACCACCGATTATCCCTGACATGTACACAAGGGAACCGTAAATGGACATAATAGACAATGCAACTGTTTTGTCTAGTCCGAGGCCGCCGCTTGATATTTCGTAATACATATAAAACACAAGGATTGCTCTCATACCGTAATAAGAGAATCGTTCCCAAAACTCTGTGAAGAATAATGTGAACAAACCTTTTGGGTGCCCAAAGAAACCTTTTTGCGGGACACTCTCCACGATTTGTTTTTTTGATATATGTGACATAATAATGCCTCCTTCATATTCTACTATAATACAATCAAACGTTTTCAATTGTCAAAAATAGTTTTTAGAAATACTGTGTTTTTGAATAACGTTGTAATTAAAACATTTCAATATTATTAGAATCATCTTAATGGATCAAATAGATATTCACTAAAAATATTTATACTATATTAATATATTTAAATTATTTATAATTCATGTTAACAAACTTTTGTTCATATAGTTAAAGGAATACAAAAACTGAATCAAACCATTGGGAAACTTGAAGCTATATGACTATCTACAACTCATTTTGTAGCTCTTGTGTCGGAACACTACTCAGGTAAAGTGGAATGATGATGCTTCTCTTAGAAGTATTATATTAAAGTCGCTCTTTTACATTGTGAAACTTACAATTTCGCAATCTGTTATTTCGATAGGGACGAATGTTCGTTCCATACATAACGATAGTCACTCTACAACCATTTCCGTTAACCTCCACTTAACTCCGCACTGAAATTTGTGTAGTCATTTACCTTTAAAAAGAAATTAATTGGTTATCGACTAACTAGTACAGGAGGAGAAACGTTGGAAATCTATGATGTTGTTTTAATTCCACTTATCATCGGAATAGTGGAGTTGTTGAAAATGTACGGTATGCCAAAAAAATTATTACCGGTAACAGCTATTCTCTTCGGAATTGTAGGCGGAGTTGTATATATATACCCTCATGATATCAAGGCAGCAATACTCATTGGGTTAATGATGGGGCTTTCTGCGAGTGGGCTGTACTCAGGTAGTAAAACTGTGGTTAAAAGACAATGAAAATAAAATATCTCTAAGAATAAATTTACTTAAGGGATTTATGGTTACATCGGATAATTCTGGCGTAAAAAGTAAAAATATAAAACTTACCTGTGCATTCTGGCAAACAGGTAAGTTTTTTGTGTTTTATTAAACTAATAGTTTTGCATTGAAATTTCATTTCTGAATATATTTAGACATAAACCGCTAACGGAAATAAGAATATTTAGTGATGACGGAAAATTCTAAATGGTATATACTAAATAAAAATGATGGGGTGAAATGGATGAATGTACCACTACTATTACCGCAATTTCTTGACCGTGCAGTTTCACTATATGGAGAAAAGGAAGCGGTATATTGCGAAGGACGTAAGTATACTTATTATCAACTGAATGAGAGAGTCAATCAGCTTTCACATGGGCTACGTGAATTAGGGATATGTAAAGGTGATAAAGTTGCATATTTAGCGGGGAATTCACTTGAAATGCTAGAGGGATTTTATGGCGTGTTTCAACTTGGAGCAGTCATGGTTCCTTTGAATATTAGATTAAAACCGGAAGACTATGCCTTTATTCTGAACCATAGTGAATCAAAAGTGCTTTTGGTCGATCAAGACCTCTATGAATTAATTAGACCAGTAATAGACAAGTTTGAAACAATCAAGCATATTATTGTTCATTATAAAGATTCTGATACTAGTGAAACGAGCTATGATGAATGGTTATCCTCTTTTTCAACCGAGCCATTTAACCGGACTGAACTTGATGAAAATGATGTCTGCAGTTTACTGTATACGAGCGGTACCACTGGAAATCCAAAAGGCGTCATGTTGACACATCGTAACAATTACCTACATGCACTTAGTACAATGCACCATTTAAGGGTTACTGACTCGGATGTTTATCTACATGTGCTCCCAATGTTTCATGTGAATGGTTGGGGATCACCATTTTATTACACCGCAAATGGAGCTACACATATTTGCTCAAGAAAATCCACTCCAGAGTCCATTTTTAATGCGCTTAAAGAACACAAAGTATCTATTTTACACATGGCTCCCACTGTATTGAACGCATTATTGCTATACCATGATCAGCATCATCCAGTAATCGAACAAGATATTCGTGTTGTCATTGCAGGATCTGCACCGCCTCCCGCTTTCATCAATCGTGTCGAGGAAGAGTTGGGTTGGGAATTCATCCAAGTATATGGCATGACAGAAACATCACCACTCAGCCTGATTTCAACAATTCGCTCGCATTTAACTGGACTATCAAGAGCACAACAAATTGAATTAAAAGCAAAAGCTGGTTATTCAATGATTGGAAGCGATGTAAAGATTCAAGATGAACAAGGGGACGAGGTTGCACATGACGGCAAACAAGTTGGGGAAGTGGCGGTGCGTAGCCATGGCGTCATGAAAGGTTATTGGAAAAATGATCAAGCTACGGAAGAGGTGCTACAAAACGGGCGGCTATTGACGGGCGACATGGGGACCATTGACGAAAATGGATACATCAACATAGTGGACCGCAAAAAAGATGTTATTATCAGCGGTGGGGAGAATATATCTTCAATTGAAGTCGAAGGAGTCCTTTATGGACATCCGGCAATTCTCGAGGCTGCGGTTATAGCGGTACCGCATGAGAAGTGGGGGGAAACGCCACACGCCTTTATTGTATTACGTGAAAATATGACTTCGAACGAACAGGAGATTATCGCATTTTGCAAAGAAAGATTAGCTCATTTCAAAGCCGTAACTGGGATTACTTTTGTAGATGAACTACCGAAAACAGCCTCCGGGAAAATACTGAAAGTTCAAATTCGTGATGCTTATTGGGAAGAAAAAGGAATAAAAGGGCGCCTTGTAAATTAAAATGAAAAAGCTTGTAAGTACAATGAGTTATGTACTTACAAGCTTTTTCAATTTCCCTTCTCATAACGAGTAATGAGGATCCGAAGAACAGCAATGTAGTTCCGAGAACATAGAGAACGCTAAAAAATGATATTTTTCACCGTTAATTTCATATAACATTCCCATATCGATTTGGAATGATTGTTTGATTTCAGCAGGAGCATTTGAATGATTACCACATTCTTTCTCAAGAAACGTATTGATGGAATTGTACCGCTTCATGGAATTAGTGGAAATTAATCTCACGTAACATGCATTTTTCAGATGATAAGATGCATTTAATAGTACAATACACTTTTAAAAAGCTATGTTAATCGGCTATGATAGAATAAGGTAGTCATAAGAAATGGAAGTGTAATCATGAGCCAATTAATTATTGAAAACCTCACAAAGACAGTTGGGGAAAAAACTTTGTTTAAAAATATAGCCTTTACGGTTGCGAGTGGAGAAAAAGTGGGTTTGCTTGGCATCAATGGGACAGGTAAGTCAACTTTACTGTCAATCATTGCAGGAGTCGAAGAAGCCGATTCGATTTCGACCGATCATCCGAATAGATACCGAATTGTATATTTACCTCAAGAACCTGAAGTCGACCCAGAACTTACTGTGATGGAAACAGTGTTCAAGAGTGACGCACCGATTATCAAGGTTAACTTAGAGTATGAGCATGCACTTCAAGCACTTTCTGCAAATCCTGAATCTACACTGAATCAGGACCAATACTCGAAATATCAAAATGAGATGGACGATTTATCCGGTTGGGATATAAATTCAAAAGCCCGTACAATTTTGTCGAAACTAGGCATTGAAACGTTCGATAAGAAGATGAGTGAACTTTCGGGTGGACAAATAAAGAGGGTAACACTTGCAAAAGTTCTAATTGAGCCTGCAGATCTCTTACTTCTCGATGAACCGACAAACCATTTAGATGTAAACTCCATCATGTGGCTGTCAGATTACTTGAAAAATGAACAAGGCGCTGTTATCTTTGTTACCCATGACCGCTACTTCTTGGACGAGTTATCAACTGGCATCTATGAACTTGCTGATAAAACGTTATATTCTCATACAGGTAATTACGGAAATTATCTTGAGTCGAAAGCAATTCGTGCGGAGATGGCAGCATCGACAGATGATAAGCTTCGCAATCAGTACCGATCTGAATTGAAGTGGATTAGAAGAGGTGCGAAAGCAAGATCGACAAAGCAAAAAGCACGGATTGGGCGCTTTGATGAACTAGCGGAAAAGGTTAAAAAAGAAGACACCAGCGGAGAAATGGACGTCGCGCTTAAGTCGACGCGACTAGGCAAGAAAGTGATTGAAGCGGTAGGCATCTCGAAGTCTTTCGGTGGAAGAAAAGTCATTGATGATTTCTCGTGCATTCTTCAATCGGGTGACCGTATCGCGGTTGTCGGACCTAATGGGGCAGGGAAAACGACGTTATTGAATATGTTTTCCGGCGAAAGTGAACCTGACAGCGGAATCATCGATAAAGGAACAACAGTGAAAATTGCTCACTTCCAACAACACACGCCAATAATGGATGAAAATAAAAGGATTATTGAATATATTCGCGATACATCGAATGATATCGAAGATGCAGATGGTGTTCGCATTTCAGCATCTCAAATGTTGGAACGGTTTTTATTTCCTACACAAGCACATGGGACGCCTATCGGTAAATTATCAGGCGGTGAGCGAAAAAGGCTATATTTATTGAAATTATTAATGGAACAACCAAACGTCATGCTGTTAGATGAACCTACAAACGATCTCGACCTTGAAACCCTTTCTGTATTGGAATCTTTCATCGATACATTCCCGGGTGTTGTTATCACTATCTCACATGACCGTTTCTTCTTAGATCGTACATCAAAAAAATTATGGGTAATGGATGGATCAGGGGATGTCGACACCTGGTTTGGTATTTATTCTGATTTCCTAGAAACGTATGTACCAAAAGAAGTAGTGGTACACGAACCAATCGTTAAAATAGAAGAGCCGATTCAACAGGAACTAAAAAGGAAGATATCGTACGCTGAAAAGAAAGAATATGAAACAATTGAGTCGGACATCGAGAAAGTTGAGAAATTAATCGAATCCACGGAAGCAGAAATGGCGTCCACTGGGTCTGATTACGATAAATTAAGAGATTTAACGTCATCACTTGAAGAATTGAACGGTAAATATGAAAGTCTTATTGAACGCTGGTCGTTCTTACAAGAATTGAATAAGTCCTAACGAAAGGGGCAAATGAACTTGAAAATAGTAACGATTGAACCGACACCAAGTCCGAACTCAATGAAAATCATTCTCGACGCTGAGCTGCCAAAAATGATAAGTCATAACTATAAAAAAGAGGATATGGGGTCTGCACCGCACCCGATTTCAGCTTTATTGAACATTCATGGCATAAAAGGAATTTACCATGTCATGAACTTTATGGCGATTGAACGCATAGGGAACGTTGCATGGGAAACGATACTTGCTAGTGTCCAAGCCGTTTTCAATGAAGAGCAGAGTGAAGAAACGGAAATTGAAGTGGAGATCGACGATAGTTTTGGCGAAGTATACGTACATGTTCAAACCTACAAAGATATTCCGCTACAAGTAAAAGTTTTTGATAGCGAATCAGAAGAACGTTTCGGTCTAAGTGACCGTTTTGTACAAGCAATGGAGAAGGTTCATGGGCGTGAAGTGGAAAATTATATTTTATTGCGTAAATGGGCAGATTATGGAATTCGTTACGGAGAAAAAGCTGAAATCGGTGAAACGGTGATTCAGGAAATAGAGGCGGCTTATCCGGAAGAACGATTACTTGAGATTGCCCGTCAGGCGAATGAAGGACAAAGTGAAGGTGTCCAGCGCGGTAGAAAAATTTCACTGGAGGACTTCTCAGTTGACCAATGGGAGAATAGATTTCAACTACTGGATCAAATACCTGATCCAGACATGTCGGATGCAGCACTTCTGGAGCGGGCACTGGACGATGAAAAGATGTCAATTAGACGCCTCGCAACGGTTTACCTTGGTATGATTGAAGACGTCGCAGTTATTCCTTATATTGAAAAAGCACTTAAAGACAGAAGTTGGGCGGTGCGTAGGACGGCGGGAGACTGCATGAGTGACCTTGGTTTCGAGGGGTTCGAACAGGCGGCAATTGAAATATTGAATGATAAGAATAAACTGGTTCGCTGGCGTGCAGCTATGTTTTTATATGAAACAGGAACTGAAGCGGCGTTGCCTGCTTTGAAAAAGGCTGAAAACGATCCGGAGTTCGAAGTTAAGCTTCAAATTCGTATGGCAATTGCCCGAATTGCTGAAGGCGAAGATGCTAAGGGGTCTGTTTGGAAACAAATGACAGAGGCGCGAACAGGCTCAAAATAGTAATATAACGAGTGCAAATATTTAGATGTTAAACGTTAGTGGATGTGAGAACTTACATTTCGCTAACGTTTTTTCTAAATAACAATAACACAAGTGTCTGTTAAGAGATGCTAGAGCCTTGACGTGAAATCTCTATCTTGCGTCTTATCCACAGTACGTGGTTTTATAGTTTCCATTGATATGAAAAATGGGAGGAAGATGAATGAAACTGTTGAAAATCCTTATCCTCCTACTATTAATTATTGGCGGAGTAGGATATGGAATCTATCATTTCGGAACCAATATCGCATCGGACAAAGTAATGAACGTTGTAACTACTGAATTAGAAAACAGTGGACAATTAAACGAAATCAAACAAATGGTGGCTGAGGACCCTGAATTAATGCGTATCATTGAAGAAGGTGCAAATGTTGATAATTATAATCTTCCTTTCACAACAAAAGAGCAAGCAACAAGAGTTTTAATCAAAAAAGTCGGGTTCAGTGAACTCCAATCTATTCACTCTAAAGCTCAAAGTGGAATGTCGAACGAGGAAATACAGGAACTATTAGTGGATTTAGAAGGAAAGCTCACAGAGGAAGAAATTTTGGCATTAAAAGTTATCGCTTATAAAGAATTCTTAGAATAATGCTTATCTCAAACATAAAAGTAGGATGATTTGAAACAAAATCATCCTACTTTTATGTTTGGTGTTTTGGTGATATAGTAGAACACTTGTGATTCTTCAATAGGTTATCATCACATACATATGCAATTTTTTTAATCAGAGAAAGGTCGTTATTGAACGTGGGACCACTTAAAGGAAATAAACGAATACGATTTGCATTACTTCTGGGAACATTAGCAGCATTGGGACCGTTAACAATTGATATGTATCTACCTTCATTTCCAACAATTGTAAGTGCTTTTGGCACTACGGCTACCTATGTACAGGTCAGTTTAACTGCTTGCCTTCTAGGTATAGGGTTAGGTCAACTTATTATCGGCCCAATGAGTGATGTCCATGGACGGAAAAAGCCGTTGCTGATGGCACTTATTGCTTATTTTGTCGCATCAATTTTATGTGTGATTTCTCCAAATATCGGCTTTTTCATTGCAGCGCGTTTCTTGCAGGGCTTTGCTGCTGCCGCGGGTATTGTTATCTCAAGGGCTGTTGTTCGAGATTTATACAGCGGACGGGAATTGACGAAGTTTTTTGCTTTGCTCATGCTTATTAATAACTTGGCACCAATCCTCGCACCTGTTCTTGGAGGAGGCATCCTAGCGTTTACTGAGTGGACTGGTATATTTGCAGTCTTGAGCGCAATCGGATTTTTGTTGTTTGTCATTGTCCTATGGAGAATGGATGAAACTTTGCCTGAACAAATGCGCATGCCAAGTAATCTCTCTCATACGATAAAAAACTTTCTGTCACTGTTAAAAGATAGACAGTTTATGGGGTATGCACTTGCACAAGGTTTCATTATGGCTGGCATTTTTGCTTATGTCGCTGGGACACCGTTTGTTTATCAAAATATATACGGAGTTTCTCCGCAGACATTCAGCATATTATTCGGTATGAATGGATTTGGACTTATCATCGGGGCTCAGGTAGTAGGACGCTTAACGGGTGTTGTATCTGAAAAACGATTTTTGGAATCGGGTTTGTTCCTTTCTATTACTTCAGGTACATTGCTGCTGATTGCCGTGTTATTGAATGGACCACTTATTACAATCGTTATTCCTATCTTTTTTTTCGTCGCTTCGATTGGGATCATTTCGACATCATCCTTCTCACTCGCGATGGAAAAGCAAGGGCATATTGCAGGTAGTGCATCTGCTTTACTTGGATTACTACCATTCATTTTAGGTGCAATCACGGCGCCACTTGTTGGAATAGCAGGAGAAGAGACAGCAATTCCGATGGGAATCATTATCTTCGCATCAAGTTTAATTGCAGGCCTCGCGTATTTTAGACTATCAAGAGTCAAAGTCTAACGAAACTAACAGAAAAACAGCCGCCCACTCAATTGAGAGTAGGTGGCTGTTTTTCAGAGATTGTAAACACAGTTTTATGGAGCTGGAGCAGTATTTAATGGTGGTGTTAGAATTAATGAAGATGTGTCTTGGCTAAGTGTTAAACGTTGATATTTTCGCGTTTATTGTGTGGGCAAGCTTCAATTTTGAAATGACCCATTCTTGACTACATATCCGACAACAACCGCCGAGCAATTTGCTCATACTCATCTCTGCCGATACCGGGTGCAAACTCTTCAGGGATACCCTCAAAATCAGGAATTTCATAGCCTTTTGGCATGCCTTCTTTTACAAATAGCTTTTCACCACTACTTGGATTGGTCCCTTTCCAAATCTGGCGTATGTCCTTGTATTCTCCAGTATCATTCCAAGTAAATAATACATTACCGTATCCTAGATTTTCATATTTTCTTGCAGTATCAAAGACACGATTATCTAAATTAGGTATTGGTAGCATCTTTGTCAAGTCAGTACCAGTGGCCATTTCTAACGCTTTTGCATAGGCGAGTATATGTGTACCTCCCCGAACGAGCAAATAACCAATCATTTCTCTTGCTGTTGGATGGTCTGTCATTTCATATACACGCATTTTATGCGTTCTTGCCCCGCATTCAAGAAAGAAGTTATGCAATAGGTCAAGTACTAAATTCCCACTGGAAAACACATAATCTCCGCGCCATGGATTGCCCATTGAGTCTCCAGGCATTGAAGTTTGTGCATTTGCTATGAAGGCATACGTATTCCGCTTATCTTTAGCGTTTTGTAAAGGTGTTAAGTTTGGGTCTGCTGTAAAAGATGTACCTTGATTCACTATATTTATCGTGTTAGAAACGAGTTCAACATGACCGAACTCCTCTGCAGTAATACTCGCAACTAAATCATAGAAAGGCCTGAGCTTTCCTTTCTGCCTGAAATTAAATGATTGGTACATATAGTTATTAAGCGTTGACATTTCTCCAAACTTTCCGCCCAACAGTTCCTGAACCGCAGAAGCTGCGTTAGCATCCCCGTATTCTGGGATAGGTAGATCAATCGGTAATTGATTTACACGTTTGATCAATTGATTCACTCCCCTCATTTGAGCCTTTTAAATTCATGTAAGTGTAACCCAGACAATTTCTTGCAGTCTAACGTAAAATGGCGTGTCGCTCACGTTAATTACAACATGATCAGGCATGACTGTTATTAATAAACCTTGTATCGGATTTTTCGTTGTTTGAATAACGATATTTTTTGACCTGAAACTTAGTAAGGATTGATAAAAGTAAGGGTCGAATACACTTACCATTTTAACTTCCGATTGTTGTCCATTCATACTTATCCCACCTCTCTTCAGATTCGACCTAGTATATGGGCGAAGGCGGAACTTTATGATTATGAGGTACTGCATGGATCTTGATTAGTAAATTTAAAATAGAAAGTAGCAAAAAATACTTGGTGTAAAATTGTTAAAAGGCGACTGCTCTTTTCGAATGGATGCCAGTATGTATCGATGGCCGGGAAGGAAGTAACAGCACAAGCTCGATTGAGAAGGTGGCTATTTTATGCGTTCGTAATAACTAAAAGAAATCATAGAATCTAACATATAAAGTGAAGAACCGTGAAAATTTATGAAAGACAAGGTAGAATAGAACTCGTGGAACTTGATTTACAAAGCGATTTTGAACACATATGAAAAGGGGCGAAAACATGAATGCTTACGATGAGTACATGAAAGGTATCGTTAAACCGATGCGTGAAGAGCTTGTAGGGACTGGATTTACGGAATTAACGACGTCTGAGGATGTCGAAAGTACTATGAAAACACTCGAGGGGACTGCACTGGTAGTGATCAACTCGGTTTGTGGATGTGCCGCAGGTTTGGCACGCCCAGCTGTCAGAGAAGCATTAAAAGGAGCCGAATATAAACCAGATCACTTGTTGACTGTATTTGCTGGACAGGATAAAGAGGCGACTGAAATGATGCGAGATTATTTCCCAGAAGTACCGCCGAGTTCACCTTCGATTGCCCTTTGGAAAGATGGAGCATTAGCTTATTTTATACCAAGAGAACAAATCGAAAATTTCGAAATGGAACAAATTAAAGACCATCTATCAGAAGTACTCGACCAAGTTTGTAAATAATGGGTACAGTCATTACGACTGCCGGCAGACCAAATGATAAATCGATACAACTTGCATTAGAAGCTTCTAGAGCTCTCGGTTATCCGATTGTCGAACGAAATAAACAGTCTATTCACGGGATGCAGAAAACTAGTGGCGCGGATGTGCTTGTAGCAGGCAAGAATCGCTATGAGTTATATCGGATTGGAATGGAAGACCCATTTTACTTTCATCCCAATTCGGCCGCGTTCAGATTGAAACGGCTTGCGAACGGGGAAAAGGATCCATTAATTGAGACAGCTCAATTGCGTAAAGGAGATTCATTTCTCGATTGTACACTTGGTCTTGGATCAGACAGCATTACCGCATCTTTCATAACAGGAGAAAACGGCAAAGTGTTAGGGATTGAAGCTGATCCTTCTATTGCATTTATAACCGGTCGGGGACTTCGTTCATTTCCTTCCCATTCTGAACAACTTACTTTGGCCATGCTAAGAATAGAAGTTATTCAGTCGGAGGCAATTGATTATTTAAGCAAGCTATCCGATTCTTCCTGGGATATTGTCTATATAGATCCGATGTTTCATACACCTATTGTCGAATCATCCAACTTCACACCACTGCGTCAAGCTGGTGTACATAGATCGCTTACAGATGAATGGATAGAACAGGCACAACGTGTATGTAAACGGCGTGTTGTTGTAAAAGATCGTTTTGATTCACCCGTATTCGAAAGATTTCATATGGAACAAGTAATAAGACCGAATACGAAATTCCATTTTGCTTATATCCAAAAGTGAAGAAATTAAAAACGCCGTCATCCAAAAGAAGTGGACGACGGCGTTTATCGCTATTAATGTGTGAAATTCAATGAGCTTAGGTATAGGAGCAATGCGAGCATCCCTAGGCCGATAAACAATTGTACATCCATTAATGAGTACCTCCTTCAAGAAAACGAACATTTATCTACGTTATTATTGTACAATGAAAGTGAGAAAGAAGAAACCTTTTCAATAGCTTTTCGTCAAAATAGAATATTAAAATATACTAAATTGCGGGTGAGATACTATGAAAAAGTGGTTCCAGAAAACGCTCATTGTTGCCGTAGCACTTTTGACATTTGGTGCAATTCCACCAAATCATGAAATTTGGACTAGCTTGCAAGACAAAGGTCATTCAAAAATTTCGGATAGACCCTTACAGAGTACAGATTATTCGATTGGATTAGCCAATTCTTTAGATGAAGAAAATCTGATGGGGAGTTCCGATTCCTTAGAAGAACTATTTATCACTTCTGCAAAAAGACTATCCTATATGAAATTCGGTACAAAAGTTGGGCCTGTAATTGCCGATGATTTTGATAATATCATTTTCCCAAAAATTGAAGAAGCCATTCAGATGACACTTGAAAAATCCGATAATCTTCATAAACGGCGTTTAGCTATCAGTGAAAAGCCTGCCGGAGATTATTCGGAGAAAATATTTAATGTATATGATTTGGATGATAGGAAAGATCTTATTCGTTTTCATGTACGAACTGAGAAAAGGCCTCAAGACGGCTACTTCTATAACTTTCATTATCATATCGCCGAAGATGAATTTATAGCTCATTACTCAATTGGCGACATATATTGGGCAAAAGACACACCTCCAAAGTGGTTATCTTAATAACCACGCTGGGGGTGTGTTTTTATTTAATTTTTGGATGCCATACCTAAAGGGGGTATGAGCGGAAAAGTCATTAATTAGCGACTCTAAACACTCATAAATAACCATTAGCGAAATTTGATATGGACAATCTTCTCAGGGTTCTGATTACACTGGGGAGGTTAGATTATGGTTAAGAAAAGAAAGTCGTCATTCTAATAAAAAAATAGGTGTATCTAGGCCTTAGCCAATTCGTATTAACTTTTGCCAAGTCCATATATGAGGTATTAGTCAAAGTGGACGTAATGGAAGAAAATCCATTCCGAGGTGTGAGTAAAATCAAAGATGGGAAGAAGCGAATCGAAGTACTATCAAAAGTTGAACTAAAAGAACTGATGAAGACTTTTGATAAAACTAGGTACGTTGGATTCCGAGACTATGTTGTCGTTAATGTCATGCTTGATACTTTCGGACGCTTAAATGAAATTTAAAGAAAAACGATGTTGATTTACGAAAATGGCTAAGTAACCTTTACGGTAACTAAAAATGGTTCATATAAAATTGTCCCCATTTCTAAAAGAGTAATAAATATTAAAAGAACTCAATTATGAAACTGCGGAATACAAATCCATACTACGATGATTTACAGCCATATGAACCAAAATGCACTTAAAAATCAAAATGAACAGTTCAGTCCATTACAAGGGATTGATGATAGGGGTTTAATTCATCTAGGATTACCCCGCCTAGAAACAACTCAAGGGTGATCCAAAGGTGTTTAGTTTATCAGTTTTTTGGAGTATTAGATATTCCGATTACTAAAACCATTTTTACACTATCCAGAACTCTTTGGTAGTAGACAGCTCAATATCTACTATCGCTGATGAATCGAGGGAAGTAGTAAAGTCATTTTTATAGAATAGATTCGTTATTCACTAAGGCCAGTAAATAGGTGGGCATAAGGGCGCGTAAATCGTTTGCGCTCCTCCTGATGCTCATACTTATGAGTGTAATGTTACTTATAATAGGATTACGAGAATATAAAAGAACTCAGGGTTTATGGAGTAACAGGTTCGGTTGATGGGAAGAAAACAATTGTGTAATGCAAAATACAACAATAAAAAACACAGTGTTCGGGGACGCAATTCGCATATGAATTGGTGTCCCTGTTTTTATTGTTGCACCAACATTTAGATACTTTATATTGATGAATTGGTACCACAATTGGCACAGGAATTAGCAGCATCGCATAAATTTATGTGCCTTTGTTAATTCCGTTGTTGAAACACTTGCTAATTGGATATTGGAAAGAAAAATATAGAAGGAAGATGAGAAATCTACGCTAAAATAGATTAAAGATTGTGAAATAATGTTCTTCAACTAACGGAGCAGTTTAACACAATAGTATAATTGGTTTTTCATGGTAAGATAAGCAATAAAAAGATAAAAGGGGATTATCATGGAAAGAACTTTAGTGAAAACTGCTATATATTCATTTATTATCTCTTTCTCACTATTGTTAGTCTCAATACCAAGAGAAAGATATACAACAGATTTAGATGGAATGAGTTCATTCGAGCAAACACCTTATTCAGAGTTTTTTTTTATGATTTTAAAATACTCAATAATTATTACATTCATTATGGGTATATTTGTATTTTAGTACAAAAGATATAAAAGTTAGAGGATATGAAATGAATGACAGTTTATTTCTTATTGTGCTAACGGGTAGCGTTAGTTGAATATGCCTAATGGGGAATGAGGGAAGGACGGAGGGACAGGCACCTCGGTCCACTCTTGATATTGAGTAGCGGGTCGTGGTGCCTGTCCTTATGTCCCAGATTTATTTAGGGGAAAGTAAAACATATTACAGATGATGTGAGAGAAGGGGAATAAATGAAAAATGTGATTATAAAAATAACATTATTGTTTATTACAGTAACAATGCTAATGATTCCTGTAATGGGAAATGGAGTAGTAAAGGCACAAGAAATAAATGATTTAACTGAGACGGAAGAAAAGCAAATAGAAAAAGTCATAACGGAAAATATGAGTAAGGGAAAGATCCCAGGATTATCTATAACGATAGTGAAAGATGATAAAACTGTTTATCAAAAAGGGTTTGGATATTCAAATCTAGATGAAGAAAAACCAGTCACTTCCCAGTCTTTATTTGAATTAGCATCTAATAGTAAAGCTTTTACTGCATTAGCTATTTTAAGTTTAGTAGAAAGTGGACAAATAGAGCTTAACGATAACGTAACTACGTATATACCTTGGCTAAAAGTAAAGTATAAAGGAAAAGAAATACCAATAACGATTGAGCAAACGCTACATCAAACAACTGGAATCCCCGCCTCTACTATAAATATGATTCCCGTTTCTAATGAAGATAGTGCGCTGGAAGAAACAGTCAGAACCTTAATTGGAATAGAACTAGATAGTGAACCAGGTAAGATGTTTCAATATGCGACAATAAATTATGATGTCCTAGGATTAATTATTGAACAGGTAACAGGTGAGACATACGAATACTATATGGAAGAAACTATTTTAAAACCAATGGAATTAAATAATACGTACCTATTCCGAAATGAAGAAATAAACAATCAAATGACCAATGGATATAAAATGGGGTTTTTAAAACCACAACGATATGAAGCACCGATATATAGGGGAAACAAACCAGCAGGATATATTATATCTAGCGGGGAGGATATGGCAAAATGGCTTAAAATTCAAATGGGTACGATGAATGAAGTTGATTTTGATAAAGAAATCATTAAAAAGACTCATAAGGCTGATCATGCTGTTGATGCAGTAGGTAATGAAGTATTCTATGCTGGCGGCTGGTTCCTTGAACCAAATGAACAGGTCACTCATGACGGAATGAATCCAAACTATTCAACTTATGTAACATTCAGTAACAAAGAAAAAATTGGAGTTGCTGTATTAGGTAATTTAAGTTCAATTCAAGTTCAAAATATAGGGGTAGAAATTAATGAAATATTACAGGGAGATATTGTTAGTAATGACATAGAAGATTCAAACCAATATATAGATATGTTGGCACTTGGTATCATACTTATTTTAAGCATCTTAGTGCTAGTTGTTTTAATTTTTATCATAAGGATTTTAATAAAGATATATAGAAAACAATTATATTTTAAATTTAATGGTATAAAAAGCATTCTTAAACTGACTTTGTCTTTATTATTTATGTTGGGGTTAAGTTATTTTATCTATTTAATACCAAGCCTTTTACTAAATGGTTATTCATGGGAAACAGTGTTTGTTTGGAGCCCTAATAGTGTTCAGGTGGCATTGTATTCAATGTATATTATTGTTTGGCTTATCTATATATTCTTTATACTGAAAATCCATTTTAAAAAGGAATAAACATGGTCACAAAAAAAGATTCTACATAAAACTAGCATGTTTATGAAGGGGCATCTTTTATTTATGCACTTCGTTATCCATATTATTCGTTGCAGTTAAAGGCATTATTATTAATTGGATAGAAGAAATATTCGACTAATTGGTGCGCTAGTTTAAGTATTGGCTGCATTTACAGGGTAACTTTTTCTTTTTGAGTGATGGAGTTAACTACTTCCGTGAACTGATGTTATGTCTATAGATCTATTTGAGGCTATTATTATCGCAATCTGCGGTTATTTAGAGTATATTTTTTCAGGAAGCTTTTTGATTACAAATAAATGCGTGTTATGGTTGCTGATAACCGTTTATAGAGGTGAATGATTCATCTAAATTAATTTGGAGGTGTAATATTTATTAAAATTCTCTATCTTTTTTTACTTTTAGGAATTCTATCTGGAGCAGCTATTACTTATTTCTATGGTCACATACCTTTCTTGTTCTATCTTGTTCTATCTAGTTATGCTTGTGATTTCAGTCATTATCGCAATAAAAGTTCGGAAATGAAAAGTGGCGTTATGTCAACCAGAGGGGTATTACATATACAAACCAGTTCAGTAACCGAATTCTTTGTTCAACTAATTGGCTTTCGATTACTCGAACAAGTAAGATTTTAAATAATCTATTTGACACAAAACACGTTCCATTCATTCTGCCAATGAATGGAACGTGTTATTTAAGCTGTATATCTACCCTGAAGTCGAAGCCCATGTAGCAAAACAAAGCCCAGCCGAATTAATCGAGCTGGGTTTTGTCGTGCTTGAAACATCTCTTCTATTGTTGAGGATGTCGAACGGGAGGTTGAGTATGTAATGAAGTTTTGTGAGCAATAAGACCACTGATTGCAATTCAGCGGCCTTAGACACAGTCACCTTAATGGTGTAGAAGCAGTATTGCCGAACCTGGCGATTGATAAACGTGGGGGTATTTGGCAGTATACACAAACTATGCAGTAAAGGATACGAGGTTAACAGAGTCATTTATGAATGACAACCCTTGTACCTATTGGAACTCTAGATGATAATTCTAGAACATCATTATTAAACATTCTAATACATCCACGTGAGACATTCTTACCGATTGAAGCTGGGCTACTTGTGCCGTGTATACCGTAATGAGGCTTTGATAATCCCATCCAAAGCACTCCAAATGGACCTCCGGGATTACGTTGTTTATTGATGATCGTGTAAGTCCCAGAAGGTGTCGGTGACAATATTTTTCCAACTCCAATTGGATAAGCTTTTATAAGTTTGTTTCCATCAAAAAGTTTTAATTTATGTTGTGAAGTAGACACGTCAATCCATATCACCATGAAAATCAACTCCGTTCTTTGACTAATGTATGAATTAGCCTAGGAATTTGTGAATTAACAGAAATTAATAGAACAGTTAATGAGGATAGAAAGCCAAAATGCTTAATGAACAGTTTAACTATTATACGCCGGGAAAGAAAAATTTCTTACCCTATTGAGTGTAGTTGTATAAGGATTCTTCAACTTTATTGCTTTAGAGACCAAATAAAGTTACTTTGTTGTTATCCATCAGAACACGTTTCATAACTGATATCATAATTGAGTGAATAATGAAGTAACGATAAAGATGCTGGGTTACAAATATAGGAATTTAAATTACAATAAAGTAGTAACAACATCTTCAGCTAACTAGCAGCTTTAGTTCATTAAGAGACACTGGATACAGATGAAAATCAGGTAATTTAGTTAACATTGGAAGTATCTAACTGTTGTATACTTATATACTTAGCAACTCTATTGAAAAAGGCAAAGTTATCGAAAGGTAATGACGCAAAACCACAGGTCTAAAGCATTAAGCTATGACGGCTGGGTTACCGAAAGGGGTAAGAAAGGTAATTGATAGAAAAACGTTTTAAATACTCATTAATTATTATTTTTTTATTTACGGTTGCCCTAGTTCTTATTGATACGACTATAAGTGAGTATGCGAGAAGCCATTATCCATTTATATGGTCACTCTCTCTGATTCCGATTATTATGATTATGAATATGTATCCTAAATGGAAAGTAATTATAGGGTCCGGAGTCTTTTATAGCTTTTTGAAGTACATAACAGAGTTTGGTCAGAAAATTAACCCTGATAATAGCGAAATCAATGCACTTATTTTAGGTTCGCTCATTAATTGGTCTATTACTCTAACTATTGGATACTTCGTAAACAAGTCTTATAAATTATTTCTAAAAGTAGAAGAGCTTACCATTACAGATTCATTAACTGGTATTTATAATCGAAGATATTTAGAGCTTTTTATGGAAAAATCTATTCCTATTTATAAAAGGACGAACAGTTCTTTAGTTTTTATGATGTTAGACATAGACCATTTCAAAGAAGTTAATGATAATTATGGTCATCAATGTGGGGATGAAGCTCTTAGGCATACTTCAAGTATTATTAGCAATAACGTAAGAAACTTTGATGTCTTCGTTCGTTTTGGCGGAGAAGAATTTGCAGTTATTCTACCAAACACCGAAGTTGCTGAAGGGCTAATAATATCAGAACGTATACGTGAGGCTGTTGAGAAATCAGAGTTCATTCATAAAAATGAACATATTCATTTTACAATCAGCATTGGAGTATCTTTTTACAATGGGGATACCGCGGAGGAGTTTATTGAAAAGGCAGACAATGCTTTATATAAAGCAAAAGAAGGTGGTAGAAATCAGATAGCAATTATTAATTGATAGGACTTTTGCTACTAGTTATTTTATAGGAGCTTACTAATTTAAATGAATACTCTTTTTTTTCACTAACGAGTGTGAAACCTCTGTAATGGAGGTGGATGAACAGCCCCAAGTCTAGCGATAGGTAATAATTATTTTTCAACTGTGCATTGCACTGATCGGGTAAGGACGTGGAAACATCACTTCATACAATGATGCCACAGTGCAAGCTCTTCGATTAAGAGTAACTTGAAACTTATAATTAAGAATATCATCGTTAGATGGAACGCGGAATGACGGGAAACTGTCATGAAGATTTGTTTTAGATGGCAAGATAAATCTAGAATACATGTTTCATACCCCTAGTTTATTGTGCTTGCAAAGAAATGATAATACACATTTGAAAAAATATGAAATGAATTACTCAGAAAACAGGGACTTTAGTTGAGCAAGGACAAGGTTTTTAAATAATCTAATTGCACTTGGGGCTAATTAAATTAAATAATATTTTATGTTTTACAATAATAAATCCGTTTCATTCCACGATTGAATGAAACGGGTTATTTTTATTACCTTTATACGGAAGGAAGAATCCACAGAGTGATTTTCAAAACTAAAACTTGTAGATAAGTTGTATATTTACTCGGAAGTGGGAGTTAATGTAGCAAAACGAGACCGAACTAGCTGATACAATTTTCTAGTGTAGCTATTAATTTGAATTTTTAGAAGTATCTTTAGTTTATAAAAAGTTTCAACTGTATGGGATAGCACAGGGAAATTTAGATTTACAACGTTAAGCACATTTTCAAGACGCTACCTATATAGATCTTTTGTTCAAAAAACTCTAGTATATGATCTAGGAAAATCACATAGAATAGTAAAGAAATACTGTGACTACTACTGGATATGGAGGGAATATATTCATATGAGTATCAGAGTGATTCGGCAGCTGATTCGGTCAAGGAAACAGGAATTAGTCGAACTTGCTGCTTCATTTATTCGAATTCCATCCGAAAATCCATCGCCCGAGTTTAAGAAGCAATCGGCAGAAATGGGACGCCATATTAGCCGATACCTAGCAGCAAAAGGGTTTTTGATTACCGAGCACCGCACTAGTGAAAGCGCGTTAGTTACCGTAGTCTGTGATGCTCCCTTAACTAGGGTACCCGGTCCACGACTCCTATTTTGCGGACATACAGATGTCGTACCTGCAGGCGACCGTTCACGTTGGACCTTTGACCCTTTTTCGGGAGAAGTCAAATCAGGTATGCTTTTGGGTCGGGGAGCCTCCGACATGAAAGGCGGCTTGGCATCAATGATCTTTGTGGCTGGACTGCTTCAGGAGTTTGCCCCCACTCTTAATTTGAAAGGTAGCATAGGAATTATTGCTTCTCCGGATGAAGAAAATGGCGGCATTGAGGTCGCCTCTCTCCTGGATCAAGGATTGATTAAGGGAGATGCTTGTCTTATTGGCGAACCAACGCACCCCCACCATCCGGTTGTTGGTGAAAAGGCCATGGCATGGATGCGGGTGACTATACCAGGTCAGACCGGGCATGGCAGCCAACAACCGCTTTCTGGAATCTCAGCTGTACGAAGAGGGGCAGCCGCGGTCGAAGCACTAGCTAAACTATGGGAGCTCAAAGCAACGCCTCCGGCAGAACTTAGTCAGCTTTTGTACAATACTGAATGGTTCCTATCTCAGGGTCAAGGACATCCTTTAATGTCACAATTACTATATCGTCCCTCTTACAATCCAGGTGTAATCCAGGGCGGAACAAAGGTAAACACCATCGCAGACAGGTGCATCATTGAAGTGGATACCCGGGTTCCATTCGGAATGAAGTCCGAGTTTGTACAGGGTGTCGCCAGGAATCTTGTCAAAGCTGTAGCGCCAGGTGCTGTTGTAGAGCCAATAGTACCCTATAATAACCCGAACTGGACCTTAGAGAATCGCCCAATTGTGCGGTCTATCGAACTGGGGATCCAGCGTGTCCTCGGAATAGAGGAACCTGTCTTCAGCGTACTCTCGCTTGGTTCTAGTGATGCCACTCACTTCCGGCGCAATGGCATTGATACCGCCTTTTATGGTCCGGGGCTGCAAGATACTATCCATGGGTACGATGAGCAGGTTTCAGTAGAGAACTTAGTAGAATCTGCCGAGATATATGCTGAGACGGCAGTCCAGTATCTTAGGTCATTTTAAATCTATTTTCACAAAACTTTATGTAGAGTCAGGATTTTTACGATTTATACCGTTAAGATAGAACCTCTAGTATTAATAAGGTCTAACATTATATAGTCTATATATGTATATTGCTATTTTAGTTGTTGAATAAATTTCTGTTTTTAATTTCACAAAACACGTTTCATTCAGCCATTGAATGGAACGTGTTATTTTTATTGCCTTTTTACGAAAGGAGGAAGTCGTAAAGTGGTTTTTTGAACTAAATTTGTAGAAGTGAGCTGTATATCTACCCGAAAGTCGAAGTCAATGTAAAGTAGCTAAGCAAGTTAAGATTTCGCGTTCCTAAATCGTTGAACAAAAGCTATTTTGAAAAGCGTAAAGAGGATAGTGTTGGAAGATTCTGATATATAGGCTATAATTCTATCTATATAATAAAAAAGTGGGGATGAAAATATGAAGTTTTCAATGGATTCCGGTGATACTAATTTTATTGGTGTAGTAAATGCAGAGAAATATAAATCATTTGTGCATGAAGATTGGAAGTTAGATATTCTCTTACAACATTTTTCTAACGAAATGGAAAAAGGAGATATTTTGGTGTTTCAGATGACGGATGAAGGAATAGAACATTCTTGGAAAGTAGAAGTACAAATTGGAACGGAAGAAATAGTTCGAAATTGTTATAGGAAAGCTGTAGGTTATATTAAAGTAACTGAGAATAAATTATACTTAGTTGACTATGACTGTCTAACTATGGCGGCTCAATTTGAAAGTGATAAAGTACCAAATGAAAATTGCTCCAATTACAAAGTTAATATCGGAAATGGTATTTATATGGTTGAGGTAGTTCAATTTTATAATGTAGATAAGGATGAATATATTGGGAATAAAGATGCCGATATATTACTGAATTTTATAAAAGTATCCGACTTCAAACAAGTAGCTAATACTGTTTTCTGGTGTAACTATTAAGTTGAGTTTCATAAAGCATCCTTAATTTACTGTAAGGGTAGCTTTTTCTTATTGAACAAACGAGCAGAATAGCACAATAAGGTCTTTCTATTTTGGTATACAATCAACACAAAAGATTATAAAACGTTAGAGGATTAATAATTTTTTGTGTTGATTATATAAAATAGAACATCTGAAAAGGAGTGGGAGAAATATTGAAAACACGAGTAACGGAGATTTTAGGAATTAAATATCCAATTGTACAAGGGGGACTTGCTTATCTTGCTTATGCTGAACTGGCTGCTGCGGTCTCGAATGCAGGGGGACTTGGACAAATTACTGCGGCAACGCTTGGTTCACCTGAAAAACTTCGAGAGGAAATTCGTAAAGTACGCACACTTACCGATAAGCCATTCGCCGTAAACTTTGCTATTGCAAGACATGACGGGCATTATAAAGAACTACTTGAAGTTGCCATTGAGGAAAAAGTACCGGCAATTTCAATTACTGGCGCTAATCCACAACCAATTTTCCAACGAATTAAAGAAGAAAATATTAAAACACTTGTTCTTGTAGCAGGTGTTAGACAAGCACAAAAAGCGGAAGAACTCGGTGCTGACATGGTAATGGTAGTTGGCCAAGAAGGCGGAGGACATTTAGGCCGTGAGGATATCGGCACAATGGTTCTTACTCCTCGTGTGGTCGATTCCGTATCAATTCCAGTATTAGCAAGTGGTGGCATTGGAGATGGACGAGGTTTGTTAGCAGCTTTAGCTTTAGGAGCAGAAGGAATCGAAATGGGTACTCGCTTTATTGCTACCCAAGAGTGCGTTCATGCAAATGAGAAATACAAGCAGGCAATCCTTCATGCAAAAGAGACGGATACAGTAATTATTAAGAGATCATTAGGCTCGCCGGGACGAGTGTTGAAATCTGAATATACTCTGAATATTATTGAACGTGAAAAGGAAGGCGCAACCTATGAAGACCTGCAAGATATAGTTAGTGGAAAAGCTAATTGTAGGTATATCTATGATGGAATTGAAACAGACGGTTTCGGATGGGTTGGACAGGTAATCGGTCTAATCGACGATATTCCAACGGTTCAGGAGTTATTTGATGAGATGATGTTAACAGCAGGAAAAGGATTGAATCGTATAGATAATATTATTGGAGAACGAACTCACAGATAGTTTTTAACTATATTTATTCCTAATCACTGTGTCGGTACTGGTTGCTTCGGAAACCTTTTTTTACAATGAAAGTTAAGATTGTGAAATAATGTACTTAAACTATAGGGTAGATTTACTTGGACAAGGGTAAGATTTTAAATAATCTATTTGATACAAAACACGTTCCATTCAACCATTGAATGAAACGTGTTATTTTTATTGTCTTTTTACGGAAGGAGGGAAATTTAAGTATGTTTTTCAAAACTAAAATCTGTAGAAATAAGCTGCACATCTACCCTGAAGTGGAAGTTCATGTAGCAAAACAAAGCCAGCCCGAATTAATTGTGTTGGGTTTTCTCGTCCTTGGCACATCTCTTCTATTGTTGAGGATGTTGGAAACTCAAAACTACAACAAGAATATGCGGTTTTGGGTGAAACGTATTTCTCACAATGCAAATGCGTTACCCGAATTATTATGGGAGGAAGGTGAACAGTCAAATCAATTGATGATTAGAAAACAGAACAAAGAGCAACTACAATTACTCAGCTATAAGATTTCAAGAACTATTCAAACGTTGTTTATTTTTGAAGAAAATCATCGTGCACCAATCAAAATGGAGCAGATACATGTGTACTTCGGCAAGTGGGATTGGATAAAACAATGAAACTGAAAGGAGGTGAGGTAGATGGGAATGCCCATCGTATGGCAAGGAAGTGATTGCTTCACTCATATGCTTGCTGTTGGTCCTACACGTTGCGGCAAGACGGCTACGATATTAAAGCCGATGATTTATCAACTGCTGCTACAGAAGAAACGAGGGGTGCCATTAGGTATTTCCGTTATCGAACCTAAAGGGGATGTGGCGGCAATGGTAAATGAAATGTGTATCGAAATGGATATCCCGTGTATTCACGTAGATCCTGACAAACCCAATTCTGCGAGCTTTAATCCAATGGAAGGTGACACGGATACAGTGGCGGAAGCAACGGTCGTTGTATTAAAAGGGTTGTTTGGCAAGCAGGATGCGTTCTTCGCCACCGTACAGGAACTATCTGCACGTAATGTTACGAAACTGCTTAAAGAACTGCATGGCAACAACATGGATATCGTTGATGTAATGAACACGCTACGCGATCAGAATGTTTTGCAGCAAAAGGTATCGGAACTGAAACATCGGGACGGCATGACGGACTTGGTCCATTTCTTTGAATCAGAATTACTCGGAAGCATGCGTGAGAAATACCAGCAATTCGTAATAGGACTTAGAGCGCAACTTGAAAACATCGTGAGTAATGAAGCCCTGCGAACTATCATGACAGGTAAGAGTGATGTGAATATTGATGAACATTTGGAAACGGGCGGCGTTCTGGCAGTCAATACAGCACTTGGAAAGCTACGCAAAGCAGGTGATGCCTTCGGCCAATTCATGATTATGCATTTACAAAACGGAACGTTCAGGAGACCGGGAACAGAAGATACCCGCATTCCCCATTTTTTAATTGTCGATGAATATAGTCGTTACATCAATCCTGACGTGGAAATCTTCTTATCGCTCGCTGCCGAATATAAGGTAGCGGGTATTTTTGCTACACAATCTCTTGGTCAACTCGAAATTGAATCAGGAAATCTTGGTCCGAAAGCAATGAAACAAGCGATTCTTACGTCTTGCCGAAACAAAATCTGTTTTGGTGGTATATCTGCACAGGATGCTCAAGACTTTGCAGATGAATTCGGCAAAGATAAAGTCATCATGCGGCAAAGCACCTATAAGAATCGTATTTTACTGCCACGGCTGTTTCCTGACTCGTATCGGGATACAGAGGATGAAGAATACCGTTTTGATCCAACGGATTTAATGGACGGCATACCGAAATTTAACTATGTCCATAAACTCCTACAGGACGGCACACCGCAGAAACCAGCGTTAGCTAAAGGTCAATTTGTTCCCCGTAATTGGAAGGAGTTGAGGGAATGGGAAGATGGAACGTCATTTAAAAAGTTAAAGGGGAACAGGCTATTCAAACGTTTACACAGTCGAATGAAGATGGAAAAGGAACAGGTGTCTGAACCTGGACAGACGAGTCAAGAGGGGGCTGAATCAGCAACTGAAACAATTATTCAGCCCGAACTTGAAACGCTACATTCTTTTGAAGTAACAAATGATAATAAACAATCAAATGCTTCTCATTCAAATGAAACAAAACAGGAAGCTGAAATGAAACGTGTTCCTGAACAGGAAAAGGAATTGAGGGAGCCGAGGAAGTCCATCGTGCAAGATTCAAAAGTAAAGGATGCACAGTTACCGGTTACAAAAACAAAACTAAAGGAAACGAGCAATGTAGTGAAGTCTAATGATGGATTTTGGGATTAGCAAAATGAAACGTGTTTCAATGGAGTATAGAAAAAAGCTCAATTTCTCAATTTTATTGCTGAGGAATTGGGCTTTTAATATTGGGATATTCAATCAATTATATTAGGGTACAATTACATCTGTTTCAATCAATCGTGGATGAATCTTTCTCGCTTTTTCATATGTTTCAGCTGAGTTAACTGAGTATACATGCAGTTTTAGGCCTGTTTTTTTGATTTTTTTGGCAGTATCTTCATCTATATTGTTAATAGATGTTGAATAAATGGCGTTTTCATATTTTTGTAACTCTTTAATATCGGCATCTACATTCTTTAATGCATTTCCAAGAAAGGTCACAGTTGCTTCTGGGTACCATCTGTTAAATTGATCTCGAATACTCGTATTACTCAATACAAAAAATGAATGATTTAATACTTTCGTTTCTTTAGCTTCTTCCATAACACCGTCTACGAATTCCTTGTCATCCCAGTCGCCTTTTGAACCATCAAAATTGATACCAATATTGTATTTATTAGCTTCATCTAACACTTCATGAAGTGTTGGTACTTTATAAATGGTCATATTACCCTGTTTATCTTTAATTGCAAAGCTTTGAATTTCTTTTAATGTTAAATCTTTTACCTTTCCAGAGCCTGTTGTTGTACGATCGACTGTTTGATCATGCATTAATATAAATTGATCGTCTTTCGTTTTTTGTACATCGATTTCAACAAAGCCATAACCTAATAATCCAGCCTGCGTAATCGACTCTAATGTGTTTTCTGGAGCAGCCACTTGTGCACCACGGTGAGCACTTAACTCGGTTTTATTACTATGTAGCCAGTTATCATTCGGCGCTGCACTTACAGCACTTTCAAACAGAATAGATGTTAAAAACATAAGTAAAGCTAACGATAGTAATAGATTCTTCTTCATTTTTCCCACTTCCTATTCTATATAATTGGTACATCTTTATAATATATACATAATGTAAACTACACATTAATTTTTAATTAAATTTGTGTTAATTTATGTCATTCACTAAAAGAATACTGCAAGTAACATTGACTATACGGTGAAAGTATACTTGGAATATTCATCCTCGCAAATAGTAAGCAGATTAACTGGAATTGATATATTCATTTAAAAAGGGTACTCACCAAAGTTGGAGTAAATGATACAATTATATTTCATCATCATGAACAATGAGTTGAGGGACCAATAATTGAGATGCCTAGTAGATACCATGATCTTGGAAACAAAAGATAGCATCTATTTGGAAATAAGGGGGAGTTGGCGGTGGAGAAGCTAGGCAGGAATTCAATAAATGGCGTGAAGAATATAGGAAAGCAAGATATGACAATGAAATGATTAAAAGGGTGATAATTGAATGAAAATAGAATTGTTAAATGCTATTGATGAAGAGTTTGAAATGTGCCCTGAAGCCTTTGGAGGGCCTGTTAATATTGAGGGTGTCAATTTTTTCTTCAGCTTTCATTTCTTCTTTTACTTCTTGTTTTACCTCATTTTCAACCGGTATTGAGACTTCGACTTTCTTCGGTTCCATTTTTGGCTCTTCCTTTACTCCTTCGGCTGAATCATTTCCACACGCTGCTAATATGAGTACCGTTGATAACATTAGTAATGTGATAAGTTTCTTCAATTTCATTCCTCCTAATGATGTAATAGTTCCATGGTACAACATTTATCGCGGAATGGATATATGTGGATGTAAAGGGAAATAGCTACTCTCCATTATTCATCATCCATTCAAACAGCCTTGCCGATTTCTTGCAGTATCTTCAGAAATAAAGGTGACATCTGGACTCGGCATCCTTCACGTCGGTTTTGCGACCCGGCACTCCAGGCTGGTGCAACAACCATAGTAGGATTAATCTCCCATGAGTGCTTCCCGTTAGGGAGCGACATTCTGTGATGCACCGCTGATTTTGCACTACATGTATGGCTAACGGGAGCGTTGCACGGAAAAGTTATGCCAATGGATATGCCGGATGGCAGAAAAACTAAATAGCGTGAGAGCTTTTTTTGTGAAAAAGAACAGACGAACTTCCGAATGTACGGGTCTCTGTTATTCTTTTTCTTGATCGGCTACCTTTTCATGAATATCTACTTCGATTGCTTGGACGTGTTCATTTTTAAGCTCTTGTTGAGGATGAGGATGGAACCACTGTATTTCCCCTTCATGGACAAAGCCTTTATATTCTTCCCCTTGAATTTGGATTTTAAATTGTAGACGTTCGTGCAATCTTCCCTCAAATGCTAGAGTAAGTTCGACGTCTTTTCCTTCGCTAGCCGTACGATGTTCGTTCATCAGCTTATAGATACTTTTTTCTAAAGTATCGGTTTTATCTTCACCTAGCATTTGTCTCGGGTGTGGTTGAAGCCATTGAATTTCCTCATTGTGAAAATGCCCCTTAAATTCATCACCTAGAACTTCGACTGTGAATTCGTATCGTTCATAAAGCCGTTCCTCAAATACAGGTTCAAATTCGACTTTTTCTAGTTCGTTTTCGAAAGACATTATTTTTCTCCTTTTAGAAATACTCCTCTTGAGTAATTTCCTGGATTAATAATTATTATTCAGCTATTTCAATAACCGGACGTAATTAATTTCAATTGCTTGCCATTCATTTTATCAATGGTAATAATACTATGTTTAAGGTTCGGTGCGAGGACCCCAAATAAGCCCCTTTAAAAGACATTTTTCGCTAGGACATTGCCTTTCTTTTTCTCACGCGCAGATTGATTTTTCGGACGTGTTTGCGTTTGTTCATCTGTTAAACGATAGGTGATGACGGGTGCCCCGAGCTACTGATTTTCCCTATGTATGCCTCCGAAACCTCAATCATTTCACCGTATTCTAACTTACTCTTCAGCTGTGCCATGTCGAGCTGATGACATTTCGTTGTACTCGCGACTTCCTACCGAACAGACACAAAGGGCTATAAGCTCATTCGCTGATACTTATTATCTCGCCTGATAAAACCAGTTTCTTTCGACATTTTTTGTAGGACGGCCGGTGATAAAAAATGTTGTAGTTCTTGTATGAAAAGTTTGATTTCTTCCGAAATGACATCTTTCATCAAACAACATCATCCTATCTCGTAAAATTCATATGATAAGCATAGTGTTACACTTTTTTGGGGATATGATTTTAACTTAGGTTGATGGGCATGTGAAGCTGCCCCAGGACCCTAGAATATAGGACTTTGGGGCAGCTTCAATGTTTAAAGGTTAGGCATTAGTTTTCGGGCAAATAAAAACAGCCATGTGCTTAAGACGAACGGCATAGTGAGGGGCGGCAGACCATAGGGCAGTAAAAAGCTATCCAGACTCGCGGTGATCAGCACAGATATTACCGCTGCAAGCAGACCAGAAATAGGAACTAATTTCTTTTTGTTATGAAAAACGTCCGAAACGGCAAAAATAGTTAATATGGCATTATATCCGTATAATCCAGAATTCATTAAAGAGTGTTCGCTTCCTAAGTAATAAGCAGCCAGCAAGGAAATAATGGTTGCATATATAGCGAGCATACCGAGTCTTTTGCTAGCAAAAAAAATGCCGGCTAGAATGAGAAGACCGCTCCAAATATTATCAAGGAAATATATTTGTCCAAAACTTTTCGTAAAGCCGCTTATCAAATCAACGGGACCAGAGATATCCAAATGCCAATAAGCCAGACCTTGCGGAACGAGAGAATTAATCACTTCGAAAAACTGTAAACGATGTGAAGCAGTCAGTAAAAACCAGGTAAAAATGATGTAAGGAAAGGTAAGAGAAGGGACATCAAATGGTTTTGTTAAATGCATCATCCCTGCTGTGAATATGGCAGCTATCACGGCACTGAACAATGCGATGATCCAAAGATGATTTCCTTCTAAAAAAATCACCGTTGCTAAACCGGAGAGAGCTGAGTTGAAGCTGAATAAACCTTGAGAAATCAGTTTTTCGTCGGCCCCGCCTATTTTTGCGGTAACTGTACCGATAAACGAGGAGATGAAGGTCATGATGCTTAAGGGGACGGAATAGAGAGAAATGGCTACAAGCACAATAAGACCGGTGATGGCATTTTCAATTAATAGAACTTGGGAGATCCCTTTTAATGAAGCGGAAAACATGGTAAGCACATTGCTTGCAGTTAGATGTTTTTGCATAAAAAAGCCCCTTTAATAAATTTCCTAAAATGCAATATTAAATGCAACAATAGATGAAATCCTATTAAAACCGTAATATGACGATGGATATACATTTTGCTTGAGAATAAATCGACGAATCAATCCATTATGATGCTCATTCGTGCCTGTTCACTAGAAGTATATGGATGAGTGAAGTAGTCTTCAATCTTCTCTCTTTTGAGTGAAAGGCTTAATTCCGCAAACTCAGACCCATTGTCGAAGGTGATGGTTTTGAAAACGGAAGAAAAAAGAGAACCATAGTGTTTTTGGATTTTTGTCATCGCTTTCGTCACTGCCTCACTCGCTTTCGCATCGATTTTCACGATGATTTCTTTACGTGTTTTTCGTTCTGTCAGTGTTAGTAACGCCTCATATTTTCTTTTACAACAGCCCATTTGATTTCACTTGAATATACATTTTTGCCCACGCAAAAATACCTCCGATTTAAATACTTTTTTGAAGTATACCCATATCGAAGGTGTTTTATATTGTTTCGTTATTTAGGTTAGTCCATTAGTCGACTTAATCATCTACGGTTTATCTGTGACCTTTCATCTTTTAAGTTGTTGCATTTGATTATACAACTAGCCCTTTAATAAATTAAATAAAGAATTAAAAGTTCATGTATAAAAATTGATGTATATGGAAATTGATGGATGAGCTAATCATATATTATTTAGCTGGAAAAAATCAAAGTAATTTATTGTGAAATGGAGTAATTTGTATGCATTTGTTGCCTAGAGAACAAGAAAAATTATTAATTGTTGTGGCAGCTGATTTGGCAAGGCGTCGAAAAGAACGAGGACTGAAGCTGAATCACCCGGAAGCAGTTTCCTTGATTACGCATGAAATTTTAGAAGGAGCCCGTGACGGTAAAACCGTTGCAGAGTTAATGGAATATGGTGCAACGATTTTAACGGTCGAAGATGTCATGGAAGGCGTGGCCGATATGATTCACGATGTGCAAGTAGAAGCGACGTTTCCAGATGGTGTAAAACAATAATCGTTGCCGCGATCTCTTCTCCGATGCCCGGAATTGATTGGATAATCTTATATTCTGCAATATCTTTTGCCGAAGCATCTATCTCCTTTTCCAAGCTGGATAGGTGCTTCTGGTATTCCAACAACACTTTTATATACATTTCCATGGTGAGAATATGACTCTGATAAAGGGTGTTCTGGAACGGATTACGTTTAGCTACATCAATTAATCCTTCATAATAGTATCTTAACATTAATATCCAAAGAAAAATTATATGAACACAATGTACACAAAAGGAAAGAATACAAATGATAGTATATGTAGAATTAAATGACACCAATGTTGTTTTCAAAAAGGAGAAAAAAAGCTATGGATTTTAATTTAATTTGGCAAACAACCCCGTCGGACAACCTCTGGATGTCGTATAAAGCATTTATACATCCGTTGAGTTGACAGCGTGGAAACCATAATGCGGTCCTAAGTTGAAAAAAACCATAACCCGATATAATAGTTCAATCAACGACATTCTTCGACAAATTCCGCAAGCTCGATCTAGACGGGCCCCAATCTACTGGACGGTTGTCCAAAATGGCATATTCATGCAAATTAAATTAAAAGAAGTAATGAGAACGTTAGTTGCGTCAATTTTCTGAATCCTAAAAGGTTTGGTTTTTTTATTAATTAAAAAAAGAGGTGCTTTGAATTGAAATTATCACCGGTTGAACAGGAAAAGTTGCTGTTGCACGTTGCAGGAGAGCTTGCAATTAAGCGTAAGGAACGCGGAGTTAAGCTGAATTATCCGGAAGCTATCGCATTAATTTGCCACTACATTATGGAAGGCGCGCGTGATGGCAAGACTGTTGCGCAACTGATGAGCGAAGGGAAACAAGTGCTTACGGTTGAGGATGTAATGGAAGGCGTCGGCGATATGATCAGTGATGTGCAGATGGAATGCACATTCCCAGACGGTACAAAACTTGTGACGGTCCACCGTCCAATTCAATAATAGGAGGCTTTGACAATGATTCCAGGAGAAATTAGAACAACTGAAGGCATGATTGAAATAAATGCCGGACGCCCCGTGAAAGTGGTACGCGTTGCGAACACTGGCGATCGTCCGATACAAGTCGGATCTCATTTCCATTTTATTGAAGTTAATAAATACCTTGAATTCGACCGTGAACAGGCAGTTGGTATGCATTTGAATATCCCGTCTGGTACCGCTGTACGTTTTGAACCGGGCGAAGAGAAGGAAGTTGAATTAGTTGAGTTCGGCGGAAAACGTCACGTGTTCGGACTGAATAATTTGACGGAAGGTTCGACGCATAATAAGGACGAAATTTTAGATAGAGCAGCAGAAGCAGGATTTAAAGGAGCCGAGGATAAATGAAAGTAACACACGAACAATATGCCAAAATGTTCGGTCCGACAGTAGGCGATAAAGTGCGTCTTGCTGATACGGATCTTTGGATTGAAATTGAAAAAGACTATACATCATACGGTGATGAAGGTGTTTTCGGTGGAGGAAAATCACTTCGCGTATCGATGGGTCAAAACGGTGAAAATGTTCGCGCTGAAGGCGTTCTCGATACAGTCATTACGAACATTATGATTATTGACCATACAGGTATTGTAAAAGCAGATATTGGTATTAAAGATGGCCGTATCATAGGTGTCGGAAAAGCAGGAAATCCGCTATCGATGGATGGTGTAGATCAGGATATGATCATCGGTGTAGGAACAGAAGTATATGCGGGTGAAGGATTGATCGCAACAGCGGGTGCTGTCGACACGCATATTCACTTCATTAGTCCTCAGCAAGTTGAAACCGCACTCAATGCGGGTACGACTACATTCATCGGTGGTGGAACAGGCCCGGCCGCAGGTTCAAAAGCAACGAGTTTGACAGCGGGCGAGTGGCATCTCCACCGGATGCTACAAGCGGTTGAAGACCTACCGATCAACGTTGGGTTACTTGGAAAAGGGAGCGCATCTACGACGGAACCAATTATTGAACAAGTCCGTGCAGGTGCAATTGGCATGAAAATTCATGAAGACTGGGGTGCGACTCCAGACGCTCTTGATCAGAGTCTTACAGTTGCAGATGAATACGATATTCAAGTGGCACTTCACTCTGACACGCTCAATGAAGCGGGCTTTGTTGAAAATACAATCGAGGCGATTAACGGTCGTGTTATTCATATTTTCCATACAGAGGGAGCAGGCGGAGGGCATGCGCCAGACCAACTGAAATTGGCTGCATACCCAAATATCTTGCCGGCATCGACGAATCCGACAAAACCATTTACGACAAATACAATCGATGAACATTTAGACATGCTTATGGTATGTCACCATTTGAAACACGATGTACCTGAAGATGTAGCGTTTGCAGATTCACGAATTCGTCCTGAAACAATCGCTGCAGAAGATATTATGCAAGATCTAGGTATTCTTAGTATTATGTCATCCGATTCACAAGCGATGGGGCGTGTGGGTGAAGTAACAATGCGTACGTTCCAAACAGCCAACAAAATGAAGATGCAACGCGGCCCACTTCCGCAAGACGAAGGAAAAGACAACGATAACTTCCGCGTAAAACGTTATATTTCAAAATTAAATATTAACCCGGCGATTGCACACGGAATCAGCCATGAAGTTGGTTCAATCGAAGAAGGGAAATTGGCGGATATTATCCTTTGGGACCCTGCATTTTTCGGTGTGAAAGCAGAAGTCGTTATTAAAGGCGGAATTGCTGTTTACGCAATGACTGGTGATCCAAACGCGTCTATTCCAACGCCGCAACCGATGATGGGACGCCGTATGTACGGTTTCCACGGTCAAGCACCACAACACGCGGCAATGACGTTCCTCCCTAAAATTGCAGTAGAAGAAGGCCTTCCTGAAAAACTAGGCCTTAAGAAAATGATTGGTACTGTTAAAAACTGCCGTAACATTGGTAAAGCAGACATGAAACATAACAGTGAAACGCCGGAAATTGACGTTAATCCTGAAACGTATGAAGTGAAAATTGACGGCGTACTTGCTACATGTGAACCGGTAAGCGTTCTCCCGATGGCACAACGTTACTTCTTATTTTAATTGCTGAAAATTACCGAATGTGCTCAAAAGGAAAGGTCGAAATGGCTGACCAGAAATTTTACAGCTATTTCGACCTCGCCCTATTGAACATGCTGAAAGGGAGAATGCTGAATGCTTATAACTAAAGTCATTGGTAACATCGGAACGGAAGAAGAACTTGCTGGTAAAAAGACAGAGTGGATTGAGCTTGACTGGGAAGAGTTGAGTAAACGCATTCTGCGCAAAGAAACAGATCAAGGTACAGATATAGCGTTATCACTTGAACAACAGGAACATCATGATGAACACGAGCATCATGACCACGACGATCATCATCATCACGAACATCAGCCGTTACAATATGGCGATATCTTATTCGAGGATAACGCACGTCGTATTGCCGTTCGCACAAAAATGGAGCCGGTTATCGTGATTAGCCCAAAAGACATGACAGAAATGGGTAAAACGGCTTTCGAACTTGGTAATCGCCACACACCGGCATTAATTGAGGAAAACGAAGTCATCGTGCGTGCAGATCATACGTTGAATAAATTGCTAGATGAAGTGGGTGTCGCATATGAAACAACTGAAAGACGATTCAAACAACCATTCAAATACCGCGGACACTCTCACTGATCTTGCCTTTTTACGGTTAATTCAGATTCATGATTCCGCGTTTCCGATAGGGTCTTTTACGCAGACGTATGGCATGGAGACGTACATTCAGGAAGATGTAATCCGGACGAAAGAGGATTTGGTCGCTTATTGTACGTCGTTTCTTTTTCAAAACCTGGTGCGTGGGGATGCGATTTTGATCAAAGAAGCGTATGCTGCGGCTCAGGAACAGGATATTGAACGACTTCTTTATTTGGAGCAATTATGCGGAGCAATCAAGCTTGCGAAGGAGTCACGTGAGGCAAGTGTGAAACTCGGTAGACAGTTCATTAAAACGGTTTCCCCACTCGGGACGGATGATTTCCTTGTTGACTGGAAAGCCCGCATTGATACGAAAGAGATTAAAGGACATTACGCCATTCTCTATGGTATTTACAGTGCAACGACAGGTGTCAGTGCACATCATGCGGTCATGACGTATTTGTTCGCATCGCTTAACGGACTCGTCCAAAATGCGGTCCGTGCGGTGCCGTTCGGACAAACTACCGGTGTTCAGGCGACTTATGAATTGATTGAACAGGTGTCGGAAGCAGCAGAATTAGTTTCCACATTGACGGAAGACGACATTAGTAATAATGCGTTAGGTATAGAACTTGCTTCTATGAAGCATGAGTATTTGTTCTCAAGATTGTTTATTTCGTGATGAATTGAAAGGAGTTTTTCTAAATGAAACCAGTACGTATTGGCATCGGTGGACCAGTTGGGTCAGGCAAAACTTCGCTCGTTGATCAACTTACACGTGCGATGCATAAAGAATATAATGTAGCGGTTATAACGAATGATATTTACACACGTGAAGACGCTCAGTTTTTAATAAATAGCGGCGTTCTTGAAGAGAATCGCATTGTAGGCGTTGAAACGGGAGGTTGCCCACATACGGCAATCCGCGAAGATGCTTCGATGAACTTTGCAGCAATCGATGAGCTGAAAAATCGCTTTGCAGACCTTGATATTATTTTCGTGGAAAGCGGCGGCGACAACTTGTCCGCTACATTTAGCCCAGAGCTAGTTGACGGCTATATTTACGTCATTGACGTAGCAGAAGGCCAGGATATTCCGAGAAAAGGCGGACCAGCTTTGACGCGTTCCGATCTATTATTGATCAATAAAACAGACCTTGCACCATACGTTGGCGTTGATCTCGATCTTATGGACAGCGATGCAAAAAAAATGCGTAACGGACGTCCGTACATTTTCACTGATGTAAGAACACAGAAAAACGTCGACCAAGTTGTCACTTGGATTCAGCACAATATGCTACTAGAGGGTGCGGGATCCGCTGGTTCAAATGCTTAATCCGTCTCGTGCTATCCACCACGGAAAACTAGATTTGGAATTTGAACCTAGAAGAGGCTACACGCGAATGCCTCATGTTTTCCAACAACCCCCATTGAAGGCGAGTCGTGAACTGTACGTAGGAAAAGACCCGAAAGCGACCGTTTATATAATGGAGTCGTCTGGCGGGATGGTTGCCGGGGATCGGAATGACATTACAGTGAAACTTGCACCGGATAGCAGTGTAAGATTGGTTCAGCAGTCCGCTTTAAAGATCTATCCTTCGTATACGGGAGATACTTGCGTGCAGAACATTAACGTCGAACTAGAAGCCCGGGCGCGCCTCGAATGGATGCCAGAAGTAATTATTCCATTTGTAAATGCGAAATTCCGAGGCGACACGACGCTTCGAATCGCCCGCGATGCAACTGTATTATGGGGTGAAATCGTTGCCCCAGGGCGCGAAAAGCGCGGCGAGATATTTGATTATCAAACGTTCCATACGAATTTCAAGATTTTTGTCGAGGACGAATTAATTGCTTTTGACTCCCTGCATTTCTCACCGAAAGAAGCGGCACTTGGCGACATCGGAGTACTGGAAGATGCAATGTATATCGGTTCAATCTGGCTCGTATCACCGAAAGCCGCAGATGTCGACGTCCGTGCATTACAGGAAACACTTCGGGTCGAAGAAGGCTTGAAGGCCGGAATGACAAGGCTTGAAGGAAATGCCATCCATTGCAGATGGCTCGCGGTCGATCAGTGGACGATGCAGGAAGAGATGAAGCGCATATATGAGCTGCTGTTGGCAGAAATAGTTTAAGAGGACACTCCGATAGAGGGGTATCCTTTTCGAGTTGTGGGGTATTGAGTGAGCGTTGTTTAGCATGTTGTAAACTTTGTTTGTAATGTTGCTTTGCGATTGCGTTGTCTAGTTTGGTTGAAACGTCGTTTACTCACGATTTTCGTCCAAGAAAGAAAAAAATACCGGTCATCGTCCTTGGAATGGGTATACTTACTATATAGTTTTACATGTAAAAGGGGATAATCGTAATTAAAAAATTTATCTAAAAGGGGAATACTTTCATGAGCGGTTATAACGCAGTATCAGCAAAAAATACGGAGAATGCTCCGAACGGTAACGGTCTATATTCACAAAGCGTAGCTTTCTCTCATTACAATAATCTTTCAGCTCAATTGCCTGTCGATCCAAAAACAGGTAAATTGGTAGCTGGTGGTATAAAAGAGCAAGCTGAACAGTGCTTTAACAATATCAAGGCAATTGTAGACAGCATCGATCATGTTATGAGCGATATTGTTCGAATCACGGTATTCGTTAAGGATATAAAAGATGTTGACGCTGTAGATGAAGTTTATAAATCATTCTTCCCAACTTATGTTCCTGCACGTACAACAGTTGAAGTTGCAGCTTTGCCGATGGATGCTATGGTGCAAATTGAAGCACTTCTTTCTCACGGTGAAGGTTCAATTCCAAACGCTCCACAAGCAGGCGACCTTATAAAGCTTACAAACAACACGGCAAATGCACCTACAAGTCCTCTATCTACACAAACCGTGGCTTTCTCTCACTACAATTATCTCTCAGCTCAATTGCCTATCGATCCAAAAACAGGCAGATTGGTTACAGGTGGTGTAAAAGAGCAGGCTGCACAGAGCTTGAAAAATATCAAAGCAATTTTAGAGAGTATCGACGTTCCTTTTGACGATATTGTTAAAATTAATATCTTCCTTAAAAACCTCTCGGATATTGAAACCGTAAACGAAGTTTATACAACATTTTTCCCAGACTCGGCTATCGCCAGGGCCGCAGCCTATGTCCCTGCACGGACAACAGTTGCAGCTTCAGCTTTACCTATGGATGCTTTGGTACAAATTGAAGCAGTGGTGTCACACGGAGATGGTACACCCCCACAAGCTGTTGAAGACAGGCATGGAATCGTCATAAAGGCAAACAACACTGAAAATGCACCAAAGAGTTCTCTATCTACACAAACTGTAGCGTTTTCCCATTACAATCACATTTCAGCTCAATTACCTTTGGACCCAAAAACTGGTGAAATGGTAGCTGGTGGTGTAAAAGAGCAGGCTGGACAGTGCTTAAAAAATATCAAGGCAATTTTAGAAAGTATCGACCACGTTATGGACGATGTAGTTAAAGTAAATATCTTCCTTAAAAATATAGCAGATATTGATGCTGTAGACGAAGTTTACACAACATTCTTCCCAGGCGGTGTTCCTGCACGAAGAACAGTTGGCGTATCAGCTTTACCTAAAGATGCTTTAGTCCAAATCGATGCAGTTGTATCAAACGCTGAAGGAACACCTCCAAAAGCATAACAGGCATTTGTTTGTAAATACAGGAACTATCAAAGTTACTTGTTAATGCCGATGGTGAATGCGAAATCGGTATTGATTACCCATTACGCCAAACTTTTTCTCGAGCCGTTCAAGCGACATCAAAGCAGGTTCATTATTTGCTCCGACATGCTTCAACAGTGGTTAGATGGTTCAAGCTTCACATTCGAATACCAGGATGATAAGGTGATCAGTCTCCATAACTTCGAGGATTATCTAAAAGAATTGCTAAATAACTCTGACGAAATTGAGAAAGAGTTTCCAAGCATGTATAGCGCAATAGCTACTGTACTAAAGAAGTTGGATGATGAAAGAAAGTTTGAAAAAAGAACTCCGAGAATTCCTAAAAACTTTTCAAGGAAGTGAGAGCCAAGTTATTCACTGATAAATTTTTGAATAGGTCTTGGTCAGTGAATTATTATCAAGCTTCTTTTTTAGAAGTTGGATTGAACAAGGATTACATGTAATCAAAATAAAAATCAGAATGAAAGGTACAACAATTTTGCAGACTACATCAGAATACAGCTTCAATCAACTCCTGTGAATATCTATTTTATAGAGGTGCTAATAGAACGTGATAGTAATACCGCAAAATATTGAAGAAACCGAGCTGCAAGATGCTCGGCTTTTTTGCGTCTACAATTTTACTAGTCATAATGAGATCCTCAAATTATGATATTGACAAAACTCTATTGTATTTATTCGAATGTTTACTGATGTAGTCATAACCTTTAAGTATTGACACCGTTTTCGGAATGCAGTAATATCAAGGTATCAAGCAGTGTCATAACTAAGTATCATAAGTAGACCACAAGAAAAGGAGTAAATACATATGAAGTATGGTTATGGTCGCGTTAGTACAGCGTCACAAGATTTAGAGTTACAGCTGCAGACGTTGGAAAGTGAAGGTTGTGACAAAATCTATTCCGAGAAATTCACTGGAACTAAATCGGATCGTCCTCAACTTGTAGAGTTACTATCATTGCTGAAAAAAGGGGATACATTGGTAGTTACAAAGCTAGACCGATTCGCAAGGTCGGCAGAAGATGGAGTAAATCTAATCAAAGAATTGCTGTCAAAAGGAATCAAGGTTCACATATTAAATATGGGACTTGTAGAAGACACATCAATGGGCAGATTAATTTTAAGAATGTTATCAGCCATTGCGGAATTTGACAGGGATATGATAGTTGAACGATTAGCAGAGGGGAAAGCCATTGCGAAGCAGAATCCTGATTTCCGTGAAGGTAGACCGAAGAAATTCACTA